>JACDAU010000262.1 GCA_013695265.1 Chloroflexia bacterium | reverse complement strand
TGGATGTGCCAGGCGTCACTGCGGCGCTGTTGCAGTACGAGGGGGGGCAGCCCGGCGCGTTTGCCGTGACGTGCCTGCTGGAACACACCGCGACCGTTCACCTCGACCTGGTCTGCGACGGCATGCTGATCACCTTTACCGGGGAGAGCGTGACGTATGATGATGGAACAGAGCGCCGCGTCGTGCCGGTGGGCAACGACCCGTTCCTCACCGAGGATCGCGCCTTTTTGGCGGCGGTCCAGGCGAAGGACCCCTCGCTCGTGGTGTGCGATTACGCGGAGGCGCTGGCGACGCACCGGCTGTGCTGCGATGTGCGGGACGCAGCGGCGGGCGGGGGAGCGTAAGGGTGGGGCGGCGGGTCCGCTCGGGAGCGGGACTGCTGTTCCTCATTGCGGGCGCGGCGCTACTCGCCTGGGTGGCGCAGCGGGGTGTCGTCGGGCAAACCCGCGCCACCAGCTATACGAACCCCGTGCTCAACACCGACTTCCCGGATCCGACGGTGCTGCGCGCCGCCGATGGCATGTACTACGCGTACGCGACGCAGACGATCACGAGCGAGCGGGTAGCGAACATCCAGGCTGCGCGCTCACGGGACCTGGTGCGGTGGGAGCTTTTGCCGGACGCGCTGCCCGAGAAGCCCGCGTGGGCGAGCGAGACGCAGGACTTCTGGGCGCCGCACGTGTCGGAGCATGACGGCACATACTATATGTATTACTCCGCCGAGCCGAACACCGAGGACGGCCTCTGCCTCGCGGTCGCCACGGCGCGCAGCCCGGCGGGACCGTTCGTCGATATCGGGAAGCCGTTGCAGTGCGGCCCGGAGTTCGAGAATATCGACCCGATGCCATACGACGACCCCGCGACGGGCAAGCGGTTGCTGTACTGGGGCTCCGGCTTCGCGCCGATCAAGGTGCAGGAGCTTGCGGCAGACCGAATACGCTTCGCGCCCGGCTCAGCGCCGGTGGATCTGGTGTACCCGAGCGCCTTGTACCCGTACGAGAACCTGGTGGAGGGGGCGTTCGTCGTGCTGCGCGGCGGTTATTACTATATGTTCTACTCCGGTGACAACTGCTGCGGGGACGACCCGAGCTACGCGGTCATGGTCGCCCGCTCCCGAAGCGCCACCGGGCCGTTTGAGACGCTCGCCGAGGCCACCGGCGGCACTGCGAGCGCGATCCTGGAGCTGGGCGGCAAGTGGATCGCGCCTGGCCACAACTCCGTCGTCACAGACGGCGCGGGGCGCGACTGGCTCGTGTATCACGCGATAGACACCGAGAACCGCCTGCTGCCCGGCGTTGACGCGGTGCGCCGCCCGATGCTGATTGATCCGATCACGTATCAGGACGGCTGGCCGCGGATCGAGGGAGGCAAGCCGTCCACGACGCTCCGACCCGGCCCGATGGTGCGCTGACCGGGAGCCTGCACTTTGGCCTGCTTGTGTCTGGCCGAGCGTGCGGGCACCAGTGGTGTGAGCAGACGGTTGAGCCATACCCTTTCGCGTGGTATCGTGGAGGCACGGGGCTACGATTGCAGATGGCCGGGAGCGCTGGGCTCTCCGGCGCGGCGGGCTGTCCAACTTTTGATCATGGATGATGCTACAGCTTTTGGGACGGTCGACGGATGACAGGGCGAGATAGAAGGGACGCGACGATGACCGTGAAGCAGCGTATGACCGCCGAAGATCTGTGGGAGATGCCGGAGACTCCCGGCAAGCGGTTCGAGCTGGTCAGAGGGGAGTTGGTGGAGGTGCCTGGAGCAGGTGGTGAGCACGGGGTGATCGTCAGAGTGTGCATGCGGCTTCTGGACCCATATGCGGTCGCGCACGACCTCGGCGAAGTCTTCGCCGACGGGGTAGGGTACACGATCCATCACGACCCCGATGTGGTCCGCATCCCCGATGTGTCGTTCGTTGCAAAGGCGCGCGTACCCGAGACCGGCGTGCCGATGGGCTTCTGGCCGTTCGCGCCGGACCTGGCGGTGGAAATCGTCTCGCCGACGGATCGCGCCGAGGACGTACATAGCAAGGTTCTCGAGTATCTGGAGGCGGGCACGCGGCTCGTGTGGGTGCTCTGGCCACGGGACAGGCGAGTCACGGTGTACACATCTGCCGCTGCAGCGTACGAGCTTGACGCCGACGGCGTGCTGGATGGCGGGGATGTGCTCCCCGGCTTTCGGGCTGAGGTCTCGGAAATGTTCGGCG
>JACDAU010000258.1 GCA_013695265.1 Chloroflexia bacterium | reverse complement strand
CCGAATGGCATGCTGCGCTGCGGCGTATGATCCGTCCCCCCCGCTCTCGGGCGCCTTGCTGACCTGGAAGGACGTGAACTCTACGGTTCAGCCGGAGTTCGTACCATCGGCTGGCCCGACACGCCCGGTACGCCTACCCTCCCTGGGCTGTCGACGGGGCTGGAACGGGACGACCCAGGCGAGCGAGGTGAAAGCGCGCCTCCTCGTCGAGGTCGCCCTTGATACGGGCGTGGCCAGGCTTCTCGGACTGGGGATCATGCTCGACGGCGAGACCCGGAATCGCTCGAACCTCGCCGCATTGCAGGTCGTAGACACCATGATCTCCGGGATGTCGAGCGTCTCGACGTGCGTCCTCCGGGGTTGAATAGCGGTCCCACCACACAGACAAGCCGTCTTCACCGGCGTTCAATGCATACGCAGACGCGCGGACTTTCCCATCCCTTATTCGACTTCGGTGAATACGGCGATACAGCCAGTCCTCGCCCGGAATCTCCTCACGCAAGACTCGCTCGACCGGTCAGCCAATGCACCAGCAGGTCTTCGTCCTCGTCGGTCGCCAGCATCCCTTTGATTGCCAGGTTCCCGCGCCGCTCGCCATAGAGGGATGGCGCACGGCCCGGATCGGACGGCACGTTGACGAGCAGTTCCCGGCCGCTTGTTTCCCACTCGATGTCAACACTTCCCCGGTCGGCGGGCAGCATATCGGGTAATTCGGCTGGAAGGACGTGCAAAGCGGTCAGCCGCGTGGCGAGCCGCTTGACCAGGTCGATTGAGCGCCGCCACGCCACCTCGTTGTACGGCAGGAAACTCTCCTCGTCGGAGGCCGCGAGTTGCTCGAAGCGCATACGGCCAGCCAGCAACTCGGCCTCGATGTCAGCATCACGCTGCTGCGGCGTTGCCATGGTCCGCATTTCAGTCCTCCCCATCTCTCCCAGATGCACGATTTCGTTTACGATCCGAAACCGATACCCGTCTGAGTCATTCTAGCAGCGCAACCCACACCGGAGTATGCTGCGACGCCTTTGCAGGCAGGGAAGCATAGAGAGCCGGGAGAAACCAACCCCCGTTTCGCGCTGCTCTATCCCCAGGACAAGCGCGCTCTTGATCACTGTGCGCGTTTGAGAACTGCGTGATCCGTCTGCGGGTGTATCGTACGGCTCACGGTTGGCCCCGGGCGCTCCCATTCACCCTGCGTTGTATGGAGGAGAACGCGACGAAGCAGCGGGGTTGGCGGAACGCCGCCTCTGGTATACTCTCGCCCATGAGCGCAGCAGTACAGCCCGCCCTGAGCGCGCGGCCGCACAACAACCGCCAGCTCTTCTCCGACTACTACCTCGATTCGACGCTGCCCGGCCGCGCCGACTTCCGGTCGCTCGCGGCGGAAGCGCGCCCGGTACTGGAGGCGGTGCGGCGGGTGCTCGATGGCTACGCCCCCGGCGGCGCGGAGGCCGACGCAGAGCATCGGGTTGTCCGTCCCGTGCTCGACCTGCTCGGCCACGCGCACGCATACGAGGTGCAGCCCTCGCTGGAGACGCGCGAGGGGACGAAGAAGCCCGACTACGTGTTCTACCGGGACCGCGCAACGCTCGACGCGCACAAGGGCCGCAAGCTCACCGACGCGGCGCTCCAACAGGGCGCGTTCGCGGTCGGGGAGGCGGAGGCGTGGAACCGGCCACTGAGCCGCTCGATCACCAGCGCGCGGGCGGACAAGTTCACGAACGCCAACCCGTCGTTCCAGATCTACTTCTACATCGAGCAGAGCGGGCTGGAGTGGGGCATCCTCACGAACGGAAAGCTCTGGCGACTGTATCACCGCCACACGGCCCACAAGCTCGACCGGTACTACGAGGTGGACCTGGAGGAGCTGGCGCAGAGCGGCGACGCCGAACGCTTCCGGTACTTCTACGCGTTCTTCCGCCGCGCGGCGTTCGAGCCGCACCCGCTTGGCCTCTCCGCGCTCCTCGCCGAGAGCGAGCAGTTCGCGCGGGGTGTCGGCGAGTCGCTGAAGGTGCAAGTGTACCAGGCGCTGCGCCACCTCGCGCAGGGCTTCCTCGACTACGAGCCGAACGGTTTGCGGGCGGAGCCTGTCACCCTCGCGGAGGTGTACGAGGCGTCGCTGATCGTCTTGTACCGCCTGCTGTTCGTGCTGTACGCCGAGTCGCGCGAGCTGCTGCCGGTGTGGGCGAACGACGACTACCGGCACGGCTACAGCCTCCAGTCGCTCAAGCAGGAGATCGCGCGCGGCAGGCGACTGTTGCCGACGTCCGCGAAGCGTTGGCACGACCTGCGGGCGCTTTGGGGCGTGATCGACCGGGGCAGCTCGGAGCTTGGCGTGCCCACGTTCAACGGCGGTCTGTTCGACCCCGAGAAGCACCCCTTCCTGGAGCGGTACGCCGTGGGCG
>JACDAU010000251.1 GCA_013695265.1 Chloroflexia bacterium | reverse complement strand
CCTGAACACCCCGCACGACGAGCGCGACCGCCTGGGCTGGCGGGTCGGCGAGCGCAGGCTCAATCACGAGGGTGCCAGCTTCCAGGCGCGCCAAGCGACACAGCAACTCTTGCTGCCCGCGCAGGCTCTCTGTGTATCTTCCAGCGGCGATCTGTGCCGTGATGAACCGGGCAGGCGGCACATCGCTCTCCGCGCGGGCGTTTCGGATCCCGCGAATCAGCTCGATGAGCAGGCCATACTCCCGCTCCGCCTCCGTGTCTTTCTCGCCCGCCTCGGGCCACGGGGCGACGATCAGCGCCTTGCCGGGGTGCGGGAGATGCTGCCACAGCTCCTCGGTGACAAATGGCATGAACGGATGCAGGAGCCGCAGGCTGCGTTCCAGCACGTACACGAGCGTTTGCCGGGCGGCGGCCTGCGCGGCCTCGTCGCCGCTGCCGAGCGCCACCTTCGTGGACTCGATGTACCAGTCGCAGTACTCCGTCCAGAGGAAGTCGTACAGCCTGCGGCCGGCCTCATTCAGGTTGAATCGCTCCAACTGATCCGTCACGTCCTGTCTCGTGCCGTGCAGGCGGCTCAGGATCCACCGGTCCGCAAGCGAGGCTCCCGCGGCAGGTGGCAGGGCCGAACCGTCGGGTGCCGTGGCCAACGTCGCGCCGTCGGTCGCGCGGAGGACGTAGCGCGTCGCGTTCCAGATCTTGTTCGCGAAGTTGCGGTTTGCCTCGACGCGCTCGGTGCTCAGCTTGAGCGGGGAGCCCATCGTCCCGCCGGTCGCCAATGTGAAACGCAGCGCGTCGCTGCCGTACTGGGCGGTGATGTCTGTGGGGTCGATCCCATTGCCTTTCGATTTGCTCATCCGCTGGCCTTGGGCGTCGCGCACCTGGCCGTGCAGCAGCACGACGGGAAATGGCGTCTCTCCCATAAACTCCAGCCCAAAGAGAATCATTCGGTGGACCCAGATGAACAGGATGTCGTCGCCCGTCTCCATAACCGAACTCGGGTAAAACCGCTCCGGGTCGGGTGTCTCGTCGGGCCAGCCAATCGTGGAGAACGGCCAGAGCCCGGAGGAGAACCACGTATCGAGCACGTCGGGATCCTGCTCAATGCGCGCGCTACCGCAGTATCCGCACTGATCGATTGTTTCCTGATCGCTCGCCGTGACTTCGCCGCACTCCATACAGTACCAGACCGGGATGCGGTGCCCCCACCAGAGCTGGCGGGAGATGCACCAGTCGTGCTCGTTCTCCACCCAGTTGAGGTACACACTCTTATACCGCTCCGGCACGAAGCGCACCCGGCCATCGCGCGCCGCCTCGCCAGCCGGTGCCTTGAGCGGTGCCATCTGCATAAACCACTGCTTCGAGATCAGCGGCTCGACAACGGTTTTGCACCGATCACACCGGCCAACGGCGTGGGTGTGCTCCTCAACACCGACCAGGTATCCCTCGTCGCGCAAGCGGGTGACGACGTTCTCGCGCGCTTCGTAGCGGTCCTGGCCGACGAACATGCCGGCGTTCTCGCCCATCGTCGCGTCGAGGTTCATCACGTTGATCGTGGGCAGGTTGTGCCGCTGACCTATCTCGAAGTCCGTCGGGTCGTGTGCGGGCGTCACCTTCACCGCGCCACTACCGAACGCTGGATCTACCGCCTCGTCCGCAATGATGGGGATGGTGCGGTTCATGATCGGCAACAGGACCGACTTGCCCACGAGGTCCGCATAGCGCTCGTCGCCGGGGTGGACGGCGACGCCGGTATCGCCGAGCATCGTCTCGGGGCGAGTGGTCGCGACCGCGATGAAGCGATCCGGCTCGCCCTCGATCGGGTAGCGCAGCGTCCAGATGTGCCCGGCCATCTCCTCGTGGTTCACCTCCAGGTCGGAGAGCGCGGTCATACAGCGGGGGCACCAGTTGATGAGGCGCTCGCCGCGGTAGATGAGTCCCTTGTCGAAGAGCTGCTTGAACGCGGTGCGGACAGCGCGCGCGGGACCGGGGTCCATGGTGAAGCGGAAGCGGGACCAGTCGCACGACGCACCGAGGATGCGGAGCTGGTCGCGGATGCGGCCGCGATACAGGTCCATCCACGCCCACGTGCGCTCCAGGAACTTTTCGCGCCCGACGTCGTGGCGGGTGAGCCCCTCCGCCGCGAGTTCCTTCTCGACGACCCACTGCCCCGCAATTCCGGCATGATCGGCACCAGGTAGCCAGAGGGTGGGACGTCCCTGCATG
>JACDAU010000228.1 GCA_013695265.1 Chloroflexia bacterium | reverse complement strand
GCCGTACCCATGATGACTGGACTGCGCCCTTCGCGCCGACGCACCGCTCTCTCGTCACTGCTCGCGCTCAGCGGTGGCGTCATGTTCCGCTACGTGATGGTGGTCGCGGGGCACCGCTCCGCGGACGACCCGCAAGCTACGTTTGAACTCACCCAACGCGGGCGCCAGCATAGTATAGACCCTATTTCCGGCGTGGAGGCTCGTCCAGATCCGCCTTCGTGACGCGCAAGGTGACCCGCTCCAGGGAGACTGACTGCACGTGATCGAGCGCGATTGTGCGACGGCCGATCAAACCAGCCCAGTGCCCGACCGTCATCATTCCCGTACCCAGGAACTCTACGCCGTCGTCGTTTGTTGCATACGCGGCATGCGTCGATTGAGCCACGGGCCCCGTGTTTCCGAGCGACTGCGTCGGCATGGGACCAAGCGCCTCTCCTCTGCCATCTTCCTCCCGCCGATCCGGCGCATCCACATGCGCGGCTACCCCTACGCCTTCACCCAGCACTCGGCGCACCGTGCCCAGATACCCGTTATCCGCGGTCCACACGTCCATCGAAATTCGAATGTCACGATGGTCGAAGTCACCGTTACGATGCAGATTCATTCGAAAATCCTCCCTGTCCGACAGTATATCAAGGTTAGCGGACGCTGCCACGCCGCACATAGACCGGGCTTTGTCGGCCGCCTATCTTTCCCGACCAACGACGCTGGCCCGTTCTGTGCGGCGTGGCGGGGCAGAAACGAAGAGGAGGTCATTGCACCAATGCTGGCACAGACGCGGACACTCAGCCCCGAGCAAGTCCATGCGTTCCACGACGATGGGTATCTCGTCATACGAGGCCTGCTCGCACCCCAGGAGACGAAACATCTGCTGGACACCTTCATGGCGATGCACGCTGGCGGTCCCATCTCTGGTTGTTTCTCCCCGAAGAGCCTCGAAGCCGCAGATGGCGACATTCTCAAACTGTACCCTCGCATGATGCATCCGCATCGAGTGAACGCGGTGGCCCTCCGCTACCTCCTAGATGACCGGATAGAGCGCATCCTGACCGATTTGTTTGCTGAGGAACCTCTTGCCGCCCAGAGCATGCTGTACTTCAAGCCGCCGGGCGCTAGGGGCCAGGCACTCCATCAGGATAACTTCTATCTCAAGGTGGAGCCCGGCACTTGCATTGCCGCCTGGATGGCCCTCGATCCCGCAGACCGAGCAAACGGCGGGCTGGAGGTGGTGCCCGGTACGCATCAAGGGGAGCTATTCTGTCCGAAGGAAGCCGACGCGGAAGTTTCGTTTACGCGCGACTTTGTGCCAGTTCCCGAGGGGTTGGAGGTGGTGCCGATAGACCTCGCGCCGGGCGACGTGCTGTTCTTTAACGGCCAGCTCGTCCACGGCTCGCAACCGAATACCACCGCCGATCGCTTCCGCCGCTCCTTTATCTGTCACTATGTCGGCAGATCATCCGAACGCATGTCGATGTGGTACCGCCCCATCCTCACCATGGACGGCCGGGAGGTCCAGCTTGCGGAAAACGAAGGTGGCGGGCCTTGTGGCACGGAGGTGGTGGGACCGCACTAACCGTCGGTCCTGGCCAGCAGCGCCTTGAACTCCTCGCGCACGTCGTCGAACGTCTTGAATGACGAGGCGTTAATATCGTTTGCACAGCACCACGAAAGCAGGGGTTCGACAGCCCACAAGCGGTCTGCTACCCGCGCTGCACCGCGATCCGAGACCCCGTTCCCAATGAACCACACGTGACTGTACCGTCTGCGATAGCGGCGGACGACGGCCTCTTTGAATCCCTCGGGTTCGCCATCGCCGTCGTCCGCATCGGGCAGAGTTACCTGCCCTCCTGCGTCGGTGGAGTACACTGCAAGCAGAGAGTGCACATCAGGCGGCGGATTGGAAAGCGGCAGCAGGCCGTGCACGTAAAAATCGAGCCCACCGCTCACGACCGCCAGCTTCAGACCTGTCGCAGAGCAATAGCGGACGAACTCCTGCCAGCCGGGCCGAATCGTCACGACGGTGCGCGCGTACTCGATTAGAGCCGCGGCATCGTGTTGCACATACGAGAACTGTTGCTGCATGTTTTGCTGAATGTCGACTTCACCACGGGCGAAGCGCGCCTCAAGTCGCTCCCAGTCCGTCGTGGAGTATTGCTTGAGGAGGAGCACTCCAACATCCTCCTCGGTAATCGTTCCGTCGAAGTCCACGAGAACGACTACATCATCAGCGTGCATCTTTTCAGATCCAGTGTTCTGGGTCACGGTATCCCCTCCTCGTAAATCCTGCGCACCACTCGCTCGATATCCGGCTCCTCCAAAGTCAGATCGCGGATCCGGTACCGGCTTGTCACCCGTTGTATCAACTCTGGTGCGCTGATTTCGTCGCGGTGGAATCCGAGCCACACACGAGGTCCTTCACGCCGCTCGACGTGCGCCCCCCGTACATGCAGCTCGCTGACATCCTCATCGAAGTCCACGACGAGCCGACGGTCGCCACCGTATCGGCGCGTGATCTCCCCTACGCCGCCGTCGTACAGGAGTTTGCCGTGATCGATGATCATCATCCGCTCACATAACCGAGCGATGTCGGTCATGTCGTGGGTTGTGAGCAGGACCGTCATTCCCTCGGTCCGATTGATCTCGAGCAGGAACGTGCGGATGCGCTCCTTCGCGACGACATCGAGTCCGATCGTGGGTTCGTCGAGATACAGGATTGCGGGTTGGTGCAGGAGTGCAGCAGCCAAATCCCCGCGCATCCGCTGGCCGAGCGAGAGCTGCCGTACGGGTTGGTGGAGGAACGGACCGATCTCCAACATTTCGATGAGGCGTCTTACTTGGACCTCATAGCGTTCGCGGGGCACCCGGTAGATATGACGGAGTAAGTTCAGGCTTTCGATGAGAGGCAAATCCCACCATAGCTGAGTTCGCTGGCCAAACACGACGCCGATCCTGCCCGCGAGCCGTACCCGGTGCTTCCACGGTACCAGCCCATCGACGGTGACGTGTCCGGAGGTCGGGAGGAGTATTCCGGTGAGCATCTTGATAGTGGTACTTTTGCCCGCGCCGTTCGGCCCGACGTACCCCACCATCTCGCCTCGACTGACCTGAAAGCAAAGGTTCTCGACGGCGGTGAACTCCGTTCGATCTCGCGCAAGCAGCGAGCGCACCGACGGAAACGCGCCGCTCTTGCGATGGCGCACCGAGAAGGACTTTCGCAAGTCCTGGACATCGATAAGCGACAGAAGTGACCTCCGGGTGGTTCAGCGTGTAAGTATACCGGGCCACGGCCGAAGGAGCCCACGTCCAGATATGCGAGCCACAAACCCGCAACCCCTGTTGCGTGCTGCGCACCAGTGCGATAAGCTTTGCCTCATGCGCAGGGCTTCTCCACTCCCATTCGCCCGATATAGCATCATCGTGCTCGCGTCCGCCACGATTGTCGGCTGTGGTTTGAGCACCACGCCAACGCCCACACCAGTTACGCCAACCCCTCGGCCAACTACCGCCGCGCGTGCCAACCGTATCGCGACTCCGACGCCTACCACTACGGCCCGACCTGCCGCAACCAACACCGCGACCGAGGCGCCACCTGCGGCCCCGACGCGTGAGGCGCCTAGACGGTCAAATCCGACGCCTGATGCTCCCGGCGGGCCGACCGCTACCTTGGCCGCCGTCCCCACGCCAACAAGCAAACCCCGGCAACGTGCTCTTGATGCTGCGGCTTCCGGTGACGGGTATGAGCAGTTACTGGCGAAGTATCACGCGGGGGGTGTGCTGGTCCGGCCAATCCTCGGGTGGCGGTTTCCCGCCGGTGGTGCGGTAAGCGCCGCCCCTGCCGTGGCGGATGGAGTCGTGTACTTCGGCTCTACTAACGGCTCGTTTTACGCCGTGGATACGGTCACCGGACTGGCGCGTTGGCGGTTCGTAGCGGGCGGATGGATCCAGGGCTCGCCGTCTATTCAGGGCGATCTGGTGTACTTCGGCTCGAATGACCGAAACGTGTACGCACTCGAACGTCGCTCGGGACGATTGATCTGGCGCGTGAAGCTAGACGCCGAGATACGTACCGCTCTCACTGCCACGCCCGACGCCGTCTATGTGGGCACGCGGGCCGGTACGGTGTACGCGCTCCACCCCCGCACCTCCCGCAGGCTCTGGCGGCACCGCGGCAAAATGCCGGTCACAGCGAGGCCCGTGCCCTCCCGCGGAAAGGTGATCTACGGCGATCTCGACGGCGGCCTCACCGCTCTCAGCGCGGCGAAGGGCACCGTGGTATGGAGAGCAAACGGGATGGCGTCCGGGGTCGCTGGCTCGCCTGCAGTGGCTGGCGACACGGTATACATCGGCACTTCTCGTGGCGTGCTCTCTGCACTCAGGGAGCGCGACGGAAAGATCCGGTGGCGGGTGCAGATCGGCCGAGGAGCGATCACCGCACCTGCGGTTAGTGGCGATGGCGTGTACGTCGTAGCTTCGCAGGCTAAACGGGGCAGAGTCGTTGCCGTTCGCACTCGGGACGGTAAGCGGTTGTGGACGGCGCGCATACCAGCCCGAAGTGTTTCGTCACCGGCCGTGGTTGGTGGGGTCGTCTACTTCGGCGCAAGAGATGGTACTC
>JACDAU010000218.1 GCA_013695265.1 Chloroflexia bacterium | reverse complement strand
CCCGTATATCGTGCGGCGCGGCGCCTAAAACGCAATCCGCTCGAACCATTCACCATGTCATTGCGAGCCGCAGCAAGAGATCCGTACGCCCGACAACGGATTCCTCGCGCGCTCGGAAGGACAGAAGCACTTCTATTCAAGCCGCAGTACGTATTTACTTGTGAATGATAATCTGCGTGCCCACCTTGGACCAGGTATACAGCCAGCCCATCATCGAGGACGGCACGTTAACACAACCATGTGAACCCGTGGAGGCAGCTCCACGTCGCCCGGAGCCGTTCGTTCCCGGTCCATATTCGGAGCGCCACGGCGCATCGTGGATATACAAACCATCGTATCGGAAACGAAGGGCGTACTTCACATTTGCTGTTGGGTACCACCACCTGTGACCTTTGGGCCACGGAGAGACGAAAGTGTAAGGACTAAGTTTGTCGACCACACTGAAGGTGCCAGTAGGCGTCGCAAGTTCTGGGCGACCTGAGGTAATGAACGACACCTTTACCTGCTTCTTACCTTCATACGCTGCGATAGTTTGCGTAGTCAGGTCCAGGTCGATCCATTTCTTCGGAAACTTTCCCGTCCAGTGCGCTAGGTCGCCCACATGTCGGGGTACGGATGGCTTTTCCTTGATCACGCTGTACTCGATAGCAACGCTGCGGTCGCCGCGCTCCAAGGCGTCAACCACGTTCGCCGCAGTCTGCTCGTAGTCGATCACCGTTTTCGACGGCGCCTTTACCCACCGACGGATCTGCTCTTCCATCGTCTCCGTATTGAGGTTCGGTTCGATCTCGGCGCCACCGGCGTTGTTCCAGAACGTAGCGCCAGCGATATCCTCCCGGTCGAGCCACCAGGTGTGGTCATCGTCCATCGTGAGGTAGAACCGGTCGGAGGACCAAGACGAAATCTGGTCGTATTCCTCCTGTAGGTCCGCCGAGGCCACAGTCGGTGCGAGGCTACTCGACAATACCTCACCGGAACGGTACTCAGCAGCGGCAAGCTTGTGGAACAGTCTAGCCGTAGCGTCCACATCAATGTCAACGCCAGGGATCTCTGTAATCAGTTTCGGGAGGCCACCCGGTTCGAGGTCCACGTAGGCACTCTTCGGTTCTCGAAATACCCCGTACCCGACGTTCTTGGCGAAGGAATAGACCTGACCCTCGTCCAAAGCAGGGACAACATCCTTGCCCTCCCCGCGCCAGTACAGCCAGCTGCGTAGCGTCGCCGTGTCAACCGTCCACGTCTCGTCCTGATACGTCAGCGAGACGGGCGACCCGATCAGGTGGCTTGCGCGGGCCGCCGCTGCTTTCAGATCTGCTGCACTCACTGCGGCGGGCAGCCGTACAGTGGTGACCTTCGCAATGCCCTTCGAGTCATCGAGCACGCCTTGAACGGCAGCAAACGTCTTCTGAGTGTCCATCTGCCTGCCCGGCGTATCGGAGAGCACGCGTGCCAGCCCGTCCCACACCACAATGCGCGCGTTCACGGGACTGGTGCCTATGTCTTGGGCGGCCACCCGAACCCAGGATTTGAGCGGCCCTGCGGCCAGGTACGGCGTCCGGTTCGGAGACGTTCCCTTCCACCGGAGCAGTGCCGTCAACTCATTCGAGCTGAGTGTCCACTCGCGGTTACCGAACTGGAGATTGAGCGGACGGTTGACCATGGCATTCGCCTCGCGCACCTCAGGCTGTAGGTCCGCATCCCCGATTGCGGGACGGACGACTCGGACGCGTGCCGACACGGGAGCGCCGGCAGCGAACGCGGCAGCTTGGAGACTCTGCACAGTCGCCGCAACGTTGGTGCTGTATCCCACCTGCGATTGCACCACAGTCACAGCGCCGGGCCGAACGACGATACGGGCGTTCCGAGGCGCGCGATTGATGTCAGCGGAAACCTGCTGCAACCACTGACGCAGTGGAGCGGTTCGCAACGATGGCTGAATCGATGCCCCTTCGCCCGTGAGGTGAACGAGGGACCGGACCCGCTCCGGCGCCAGCTTCCAGACCCGCCCCTGGAACGATAGTCTCAGGGGCCGTGCCGATGCCGCCGCGACCGCGTCGCGGGCGAACGTAAGCTGCGCCTCCAGCACACGGGGCTGGGTCGCGCGGATCACTGTCGCCACTGGCCGATCCTGCGAATGCAACGTTTCGAGAGAGGACGGAAGGAGCGAGAGAGTCGCGGCGGTGTCAAGCTCGTATCCCACCTGGGAAGAACCGATGATCGGCCCATTGGGGGTAAGTGCTAGCGTCGCATCACGGGCTGGCCGGTTGACGGTGCTTGCCATCCCGATCAGCGCCTCGCGTGCGGAGTCCGCGTCGAACGTGACCACGGGCGCGACCTGCTTTCCGCTACGCCATACTTGATAGCGCCCCGACCATCGGTCGAAGGCGCCTTCAGTCCGACCGACCCCGAAAGCGCGGTCGACGGTGCGAGCGACGTCAACGGACAGACCCAACCTACCCGCAGACACCTGCCT
>JACDAU010000192.1 GCA_013695265.1 Chloroflexia bacterium | reverse complement strand
TGAGCAGCACCCCCCCCGGCTGGCGCAACACCTTCGCCTTGCGCGAGCCGGGCACGTCGCCGTGCCAACGGTGAACGGGCAGCTCCAGCCGCTCGCACAGCGCATCGAGTCGGCCATACTGATCGTTGATGAGCGCCTTGAGCGGGCTGATATACAAGACCTGGACCCCCGCGCCGTCCGCGCCTGCGTCCAGGAGTTTGGAGCAGATGGGCAGAAACGCCGCCTCTGTCTTGCCTGAGGCGGTCGCGGCGGCGATGATCACATCCGTGTCGCCCGCGAGGATCGGCTCGACCGCCGCCTCCTGGGCGTCGCGCAGCTCGCGCCAGCTCTGCTCCCACACCCAGCGCTGCACGCTGGGGTGCAGCCGCTCGAAGGCGGCGGAGCGGTTAGAGCCGGAAAGAGGAGAGGTCGCCATCGTCCTCAGGCACAACGGGCGGCGCCGCTGACCGGGCGTCTGCGTCGTTGCCGAGCGGTGCGAGATCGGGGTTGCCCTCGGGCGCGATCTCGACCTCTCCGACGAGGTTCCGCCACGACGCTTCCGGGTTCTGCTCCAGCACGGCGAGCAGGTTCACGAACTGCGTGATCGTCGTCCGTGGGGTGCGGAAGTATGCCTCGCCCACGCGCGTCAGGCAGTGCTGCATAAACGCCACCAGCCCGTCGTCGGGAATGAGATACGCCGTGGGATCACCGGCGGCGTACACGTGGCGCAGCTTCGTGAGCAGCACGTAGAAATCTTCCTGGCTGAGGTTCGCGAGCCGCAGCACCGGGCCGGAGTAGTCCACGAGTCCCTGGGTGGCGAACGTGTTCTCCGCAAGGCGCGACTGAAGTGCGGGGTAGCTGTACAGCCCGCGGCGGGTGTCGAGCAGGAACTCCGGGGTGCCGCCGAGCAGGAAGCCGAGCCCCGCCACGGAGCCCTGGAGGCTATCGTTGAGGATGCGCAGCACCTGTTCGTAGTTTGCGTTGCGGGCCTGGGTGTTCGAGAGTTTGTAGAGGTTAACCAGCTCGTCGAGACAGACGAGCAACCCCGCGTACCCCGCGAGTGTCACGAAGCGTGCGAGCAGCTTGAGGTGGTCGTAGACGCGCGCGTCGTCCACAAACGTGCGCACGCCGAGCGCGTTGCGGGCGTCGGTGCGGGTGGTGAACTCGCCTCGCAGCCAGCGAACCGCGTCGCCCTTCAGCGCCTCTTCGTCGGTATCATGCCCCCGCCAGTACGCGGCGATGACCTGCGCAAAGTCATAGCCGCCAACCATCTCCGAGAGCTCTTGCAGGCGTTCGTGGATCACCGTTTCGGGCGAGTCGTTGCGCGCGCGGGCGTCGGCCAGCGCCTGGGTGACGAAGCGTTCCACGACACTGGACAGCGCCCCGCCATCTGGTTTGGAGCGCGTCGCCATGTTGTGTGCGAGTTCGGCGTACAGACTGCGCGCCTGGCCACTCGTGGCGTGCAGCCGCCGGTCGGGGCTCAGGTCCGCGTGCATCGTGACGAGCCGCTTCTCCAGCGCGATGGAGCGCACGAGGTGCAAAAAAAACGTCTTTCCCGATCCGTATTCCCCGATCACAAAGCGCACGGTGGAGCCGCCGTCCGCGATGCGCTCGATGTCGCGAACGAGCGCACGCACCTCCTCGACGCGGCCAACCTGGATGTGTTGCTGTCCGGCACGGGGCACCACGCCAGCGCGCAGCGACTGCACGATCGCGTCGCGGTCGCGGGGACGGATGCGATCGGGGGTGGTCTGTGTCACGCGAGCAACTCCTTGAGCGCTTCCTCATTCATCTGTATCGGGTCCTCGCCTTCGCACGCCGGCTCGCCACTCGCTTCGAGCGACGCCTCATTGATGGTATCGAGTGCGCCTTCCGGCAGCAAGCCTTGATCTGCGGCGAGCGCCTCCAGCTCCATCCGGCGCCACGATGGCCGCACTACGAGCGCACACAACAGCGCGGAGTGCGCGGCGTCCAGCCCGGAGACAAGCTGGTCTTCCGTTGGTGGCGGGGCCGCGCGGCCCCGCCCTGGATCCTCTTCCTGAAAGATCGATCCGAGCAGTGCAGAGACAGCCGCCGAGTCGGCGAGCTTGCGCTCCACGCGCGCGCCGTCGAGGACGACCTGTCTCGAGGGGGGCGCTGGTATCGCGAAGCCACCGTGAGTGGGTGCGGCTGCCCGGACCCTGACTGGTTCGCGCGCGGCCTGCGAGACGGTGTGGGCGTGGATCTCCCCGTAAACCTCGCCGGGCGCGAGGCCCAGGAGCCGGTATATCTTCTCCAGCGCCTTGACTTCTTCGTGGGAGACGGGGCCATCCGCTGCTGCGACACTGACGAGGAACCGGCCGATCGTTGGCCGATCCTCCGCCGGCAGCCCGGCCAGGCGTGACTTCAGGCCGGTGAGGCGCGCGCCGGTAGTGAGCCGCCACGCCAGGTGTGCTCGGAGTCTGTGCCGCTCCGCATCGGTCAGGCTCGGCACCATTTCAGCGTACGCATAGAGAAACCGGCGCTCCGCCTCGCCGGGCGCTCCGTCTTCGAAGCACACGGCGTTCGCGAGGTGGAGCAGCAGGGTGGCGCGCATGTACGCGGAGCTGATCTGCACGGTCGGGCCGGGCGACAGCCGAAAGATCGCGACGCGTCCCGCGCTGAGGGTCGGGCCACCGAAGCGGGCGTCCGGCTCAACGCCGTAGCCGAGCCGGTCGAGGAGCTGTGCATACAGGACGAACTCGCTCTTTGTGAGCTTACCGGAGGTGGTCGCAGGCCAGTGGGCGATGAGATCCGCGCCCTCAATCATGGCGATCTGCTTGTCGGCTAGCCGTTCCTCGATCCACGCGCGCACAGCCTCGACTTTGTGATTCGTGCCGGCCAACTCGGGCGGCAGAAGCATGGCGGCGGCGATGCTGTCCGTATCGTCCGGGTGGCGGAGCGCCCAGCGGCTATACGGCCGGAGCGCTTCGGAGCACTCGGACCCTATCTCGGTCAGCTTCTGCACCGGCGTTCGGAGCCCGCTGATGTCCGGCACGTTGCCCACCGGCAACTTGACGCCCCCGGCGAAGCTCTTGGATGCGGCTCGATACTGGAGGTGCAGGCGGCGCTTGTTTGGTTTGAGCACCATCCCCTCGCCGAACTGTTCCTGGTATCGGAGGATGAAGAGGCGCTTGAACTCCTCGGGGCAGCGGGTTGCGGGGGTCGGCAAGCGGGTGTCGGGGTGCGCCCGCAGCCAGGCGAGCGCCCACGCCGCTGGGATGGATTTTCGATCGGCGGAAAGCTGTCCCAGTGCCAGCTTGATCTGGTATGGCAGCTCCCAGCCGCGCTGGACATCGGGCGGCGGATCTTCGTACGCGCGTCGTGAGTCGCCATCGAGCAGGCGCACCGCTTCCAGGAAATTGCGTGCGTGATACGCAAAGGAGTAGTGCCCGCCGTAGGCCTCGAGCAGGCGCTCCACCTCCGCGACGATCGCGGGGGCGTCCTCCCATGCCTTCGGCGATCGGAGGGCATCGGCCATGAGCCGGCGCTCCAGGCCATAGAAGAAGAGGAGGACGTGCTCCACGGGCGCGTTAGGGTCGCGGCGGTCACCGGCGAGCCAGCGCAAGTAAGCCGCGCGCTCGGGTGGGGGGAGGTCCTTATAGGCAGGTGCATAATAGTAGCGCAGCCAGCCGTTTGACGGCTTTCGACTCAACGGCAGCGCGGGGTCGATCAGCGCGGGCTCCGTGCCAACGTAGGTGTTTACTGCGGGCAGGCCGGTCCCAATGTACAGCATTCCGCCGAGGATGACGTAGCCGCCGATCGTAACGCGCCGACCCGGAGGAATCCAGAAGCTATCCGTGCTAATTGTTCGCTTCGCGGTCGGCTTCTGGCTGGGCTGGACCGGTGCTATCCGAGAGTCGTCCAGCCCCGCGTGTCGCAGCATGGCATGGATGTCCACGTCGTCCCCGAGCGCGTGAGCAAGCTCTCGCCGCAGTTGGTCCAGTAAACCCATCTACTCCCCCAATGATCCAGCGGCATCGATGACCTCGTCCATGCCGCTGCGCCTGGTCGGTGGAAGCCACATCTCGTGGCATCAACTATTCTACCGACTTGTCGGTTCTGCGGTCTACCCGCCATGTTGTCGGATTCAATCAAGTTGCGTAGCATCCACGAGCGAACCATAACCGTGCCTTGTCGAATCCGCTCGCGGTCTGCGATACTCTGCACGGTCCCTGAACTCGGTGGTAAGCAGGACGGTGAAACAGAGGCACTCTGCGGTGGGGTGTTGCTCACCTGATCGCCGGCACGCGGCTCGCGCATCCGGATCATCGGTTCGACAACTGTGCCGTCACGGAGGTGGTGCTGGGACACGGCGCCCCGCTCATCGCGTGCGCGAACGACGTGACTCACCTCGTGGACATCGAGCAGGAGGAAGCACTCGCTGGCCAGATGCCGTAGTGCCCAGCACCCTCAATCCCGTGGCCCTGCCAGTGTCCGCACCCACCGCGCCATCCTGCTCGCCAACGGAGACACCGTGATATACCCGCATCACCACAAGACCATCGAGCGGCTGCGGGCTCGCTATCGGGCTGACCCGGAGGTGCTCGCCTTGCTGATCTTCGGCTCCGCCGCCCGCGGCGAGGCAGGGGAGGAGTCCGACGTTGACTGTTACCTCGTCGTGACCGACGCGGGGTATCACCGCAGGGAGATCGCC
>JACDAU010000149.1 GCA_013695265.1 Chloroflexia bacterium | reverse complement strand
CGGTTGCTCTGGACCGCCTGGTCGTGATCGCCGCACCGTCGCATCCCATCACGCAGCTCCCCCGCATCACGATCTCGGACATCGCCCAGGAACCGTTCATCCTTGCGCGCTATGGCTCCTCGACGCGCCGGCTGATTGAAGGCAAGTTCAAGGATCACGGCGTTGTGATGCGCATAGGCATGGAGCAAGGCGGCACCGAGGACATCAAGAAGGCCGTGGAGTCCGGGCTCGGAATCGCGATGGTGAGCCAATGGAGCGTGCTGCGAGAGGTGGGAGCGGGCTATCTGCGTCAGCTCGAAGTCGAGGGGTGGGATCTCCCCCGCAACTATGAGATGATCACTCACAAGAGCCGCTATTTTTCCCCTGCGGTGGAAAGCTTTTTGACGTTCGCTCGTGAGGAAGCCCCGAAACTTAAGTTCGCCGACGTCCTCAAGCGCCCCGTTCGGGCCTGACCCTCCGCCCTCACGATCCGCGCTGCGCTGCGGCGTGGGCTGTTCGCGTCTGACAGTTTCGGTCATACGCAATCCGTTTGAACGATGATGCATGTCATCCCGAGCCGCAGCGAGGGATCCGTAGCCCGTACCACGGATTCCTCGCAGGCTCGGAATGACAAACGCGCTACAATTCAGCCGGAGTCTGTGTCACAGGCCCGTGCACCTGCTCGAGGTTATCAACGGCGGCTACACACGCTGCCCATAGCCACGCGTGGCCATGCAATCGAGAAGTGTGGTCAACGGGCCGGAGCGGTCCGTGCAGCGGCGAAGGAAAGCCGCACAACCGGGGAAACCCTATGCGGTGAAACCGAGTCTCCGTGCCCGCAAGGACTCCCACCGGGAGTGGCCGATCACCAGGTGGTCGAGGACCTCGATGTCGAGCAGACGCCCCGCCTCGACGAGGTGCTCGGTCGCGCGGGCGTCTTCGGGGCTGGGTGTAGGGTCGCCGCTGGGATGGTTGTGGGCGAGAATAACACTGGCGGCGGCGTTGCGCACCGCGCCCTTGAAGACGTCCGCCGCGCGCACGGGAGCGGAGTTCAGGCTCCCTTTGTACACCTCGACCATGGCGATGAGCTGGTTTTTGGTATTGAGGTGCAGCACCCGCATGTGCTCTTGTTCGAGTTGCCCCATCTCCAGGAGCAGCAAGTCCGCAACGTCCGCCCCGGAGGTGATCTGCTTGCGCTGCTCCGGCGCGGCGCGGAGGAGCCGTCTACCCAGCTCGAGCGCGGCCTTGATCGAGCAGGCTTTTGCCTCTCCCACGCCTCGCTGGTGTGCGAGTTCCGTGAACTCCAGCCCAGCAAGCCCCGTGAGTCCGTGGTTCTCACTGAGCAGCCGGCGAGCGAGATCTTGCACGTTCTCACCGCGAATCCCGACGCGCAGTAGGATGGCCAGCAGCTCGGCGTCGCTGAGATACGAGGCGCCAACGGCCTTCAGCCGCTCCCTGGGCCGGTCCGTCGCGGGGGTTTCCTTGAGAGTCAGGTAGTGCCTGGAATCCGTCGTATCCATCGGTTGCAGAGGATAACAGCACGCGGACGTCGCGGTCAAGGGGCGTGGCGTGGTGCGTGTGTTACAATTGCGGCTGAGGAGTCGGTCCTCGGGCCGCGCCTGAAGTTATGGATTTAAACGCGCGTTTCGGAGCGTCAATGCAAAGCCCTACCAACTATTTTTTTGGACTTTTCAGCCGTGACCTGGGCATTGATCTGGGCACGGCGAATACCCTCGTACATGCCCGCGGCAAGGGTATTGTGATCTCGGAACCCTCGGTTGTGGCGATGGATAAGAAGACCCGCACCGTGCTCGCCGTGGGCTCTGAGGCCCGCGCAATGGTCGGTCGGACGCCGGCCAACATTATCGCGGTCCGGCCGCTCAAGGATGGCGTTATCGCGGACATCGACGTTGTGGAGAAGATGCTTCGCTACTTTATCTCGAAAGTCCACAACGGCGGGATGTACCCCTCACGGCCTCGCGTCGTGATCGGCATACCGAGTGGTGTGACGGAGGTGGAGAAGCGTGCCGCGAAGGACGCAGCCATCGCTGCGGGCGCCCGAGAGGCGTATGCCATCGAGGAGCCAATGGCTGCGGGCGTGGGCGCGGGACTCCCCGTTAACGAACCCATGGGGAGCATGATCGTGGATGTCGGCGGCGGGACGACCGAGGTGGCTGTACTCTCGCTCGGTGGTATCGTCATCAATCACTCGATACGGATCGCCGGCGATGAGATCGACGAAGCGATCATGCAGTATGCCCGGCACGAGACGAACCTGCTCATCGGCGAGAGGATGGCCGAGGGGGCGAAGATAGTCGCCGGGTCGGCCTACCCACTGGACGAGGAGCGCCGCGTCACCTTGCGCGGGCGGGATGTGCTGACGGGGCTGCCCAAGGCGGTCGAGGTTTCCAGCGTCGAGCTGCGCGAGGCGATCAAGGGACCGGTGGACTCCATCGTCGAGCTGGTGAAGCTCGCGGTCGAGGAGACGCCGCCCGAGCTGGTCGCGGACATCATGGAGTTTGGCATCACCCTGGCCGGTGGCGGCGCGCTGCTGCTCGGGCTCGACCGCAGGATCATGCTTGAGACGAAGATGCCGGTGCAGGTGGCGGACGATCCTCTGACCTGCGTCGCGCGCGGGACTGGTAAGGTAGTGGAGAGCTTGGCGGAGTATCACGCGGCACTCCGGGCAGGACAGGAGTTGCGCCGTCCGGCGTAGCGACGGCCGCGCATCCGCGCAGGCGAGGACGCACCCTTGAGAAACTCGATGACGGATAGCCGTCGGGGACTCACCGCCTTTGTTATCGTGGGGCTCATGGCGCTTGCGCTACTGGTGCTGAGTGGTCTACGATGGTTTGATCCTGTAGAGAATGCAGTGGGCACCGTCGCCGTGCCGGTGCAGCGCTCACTCGCGCCCGCCGCCACGGGGGTGCGCTCCTTGTTCTCCAGCCTCGGTTCCGGCGCGCGCCTGCGGGTCGAGAACCGCGCGCTGCAATTGGAAGTGGATCGGCTCACGGCGGAGAACGTCCGACTCCGGCTGTTGCAGTCGGAGAACGACGAGCTGCGGCAGCAACTTGGCTTCACCACCGGTAACCCCAAGCTGCCGGTGGTACAGGCAAGCGTGATCGGCCGTGACCCCGCCAGCGTCCGACAGTATCTGGTGATCGATCGGGGTACGGCGGACGGGATCGCGCGCAACATGGCGGTCGTCCAGTCCGGAGGCGCGCTGATTGGGAAGGTGCTGCGGGTCGAGAGTCGCCGCGCGGAGGTGTTGCTGCTGACGGATATCGAGAGCGCGGTGAACGCCAAGGTCGAGCGGACCGGCGCGGACGGCATTGTTGAGGGGCAGTGGCAGAAGGGTTCATTGCTGGAGATGCGCTATATCGAGCAGGGACCAACCGCCGATGGCGCCCCGCGTATACAGAAGGACGACTGGGTGGTGACGAGCGGCCTGGGTGGGAACATACCGGACGGCTTGCTGATCGGCCGGGTGGCGTCGGTGAAACAGTCGGATACCGGGCTGGAGCAGCGCGCGCAGGTGCTCCCGGCGGTGGATGTGCGCTCCGTGGGAACGGTGCTGGTCGTCCGGGCCGCGCAGCCGTGAGGTTTCGCCTCGCCCTCGCGCTGCTCTCCGGCCGGGTGATCGGCGCCGCAGCGCGTCTTTCCGGGCGGGGCGGCGGTACAGCGCTGCCGGGACTTGCGGCAAACCGTCTCTATCCTGCTCTGTTGCCGGAGATGACCAGCCGCATCCCCGAGGGGGTCATACTCGTGAGCGGCACGAACGGCAAGACGACGACGAGTCGCCTTCTCGCCCTGATGCTCACATCGGGCGGGAAGCGCGTCCTGCACAACCGCACAGGCAGCAATCTGATACGCGGCATCGCGGCGACGATCGTCGCATCGAGCCACCTGGACGGCAGGCCGATTGGTGACGTGGGGCTTTTTGAGACGGACGAGGCCGTCTTGCCCGGTCTGCTGCGGCAGGTCCGGCCGAGGGTGGTCGTGCTCAACAATCTGTTCCGGGATCAGTTGGATCGCTACGGAGAGCTGGATTCGCTGTATCGGTCATGGGAGCAGGCGGTAAGCGCCCTGGATCCGGCGGTCCACCTTGTCGTGAACGCGGACGACCCCGCGCTCGCGCGATTGGGTGAACTAGCGCCCGGCGCCGTGACGTACTTCGGCGTGCACTCGCCAGAACTGGCCCTTGCCGAGTTGCCGCATGCCGCGGACTCGGGAGCCTGTCCGCGCTGTACAAAGCCACTGGTCTACAGCGCCGTGTACGTGTCGCACCTCGGTGAGTATCACTGCTCGAACTGTGGGTTCAGCCGCCCTCAGCCGGATGTACTGGCGACGGAGATCACCTTGCACGGCACGACGCATACGGAGCTGACCTTGCGTGGGCTATACGGAGAACATCGCCTGCGCATGAACGTGCCGGGCATTTACAACGTGTACAACGGGCTTGCCGCCACCGCAGCGGCGTACCAGGCGGGAGTGCCGTGGGAGGCGGTGGAGCGTGGCTACAGCGGCTTTTCAGCGGCGTTCGGGCGCTTTGAGCGCATCCACACGGAGGGCCGCAGCGTTGTGCTGGCGCTGGTCAAGAACCCCGTCGGCTGCAACGAGGTTCTGCGGATGCTCTCCTCCGAGCCATCACATGAGCCGCTCCTGATCGTTATCAACGACCAGACGGCGGATGGCCGGGATGTTTCGTGGCTCTGGGATGCGGATTTCGAGCTGCTCGCCACGATGGAGGGGCGAATCATCACGAGTGGGCTGCGAGCCGCCGACATGGCTGTGCGGCTCAAGTACGCCGGAATCGACGCTGCGAAGATACAGGTCGAGGAGCGCATTCCGGCCGCGTTGCGCCGCGCGATGGAGGCTACATCCGTGGGTGGGACGTTGCGCGTGATGCCAACGTACACTGCGATGCTGGCGCTCCGGGCACACATGGGCGAGCTCGGATGGGTCGAGCCCTACTGGGAGGAGTAATGATGAAGCTGACGATCGGTTTCCTGTACGGCCGACTGATGAATATCTACGGCGACCGTGGCAACGTCGTGACTCTCGCGCAGCGCGCCCGGTGGCGCGGGATCGAGGTGGAGACCGTGACGATCAACGCGGGGGATGATCTCGACCCTGAGCGCTGCGATGTCTATGTCTTCGGCGGCGGGCAGGACAGGGAGCAGTTCGTCGTCGCCGACGATCTGGCCGCGGGTACCGGCGAGCGGTTGAAGGCCGCCGTTGAGGGAGGTGCGGCGGTGCTCAGCGTCTGTGGGGGCTACCAACTACTCGGACACTACTACCGTCCGCACGGCCACGAGGAACTGCGGGGACTGGGGCTGATCGATGCTCATACCGTTGCGGGCGACACTCGCTTCATTGGGAACGTTGCGCTCGGCGGACCGCTCGGGAACCTCATCGGATTCGAGAATCACAGCGGCCGCACGTACCTGGGCAGCGGCGCGCTCGCGCTCGGCACGGTGACCAAGGGGAGCGGGAATAACGGCGAAGACGGCACGGAGGGCGCGTTTACGGGGAAGGTGTACGGCACATACATGCATGGGCCCGTCCTCCCAAAGAACCCCGCTCTCGCGGACCGCATCCTCCAGGAAGCCCTCGAACGCCGGAATGGCCCGGTATCCCTTCCCCCGCTCGACGACACCCTCGAGGTTCGCGCGCACGAGTCTGCGCGCGCGCGCCCCTGATTCAAGCACACCCAGACCGGAGGATAAGCCGTCGTGCCGTCCTGTCCGTCCGCTGCTGATACCCATGCGGTGTGCAGATGGCGCAGATCCCGTAGGATGCAGGTCTCCGTGCCTGCCCCGACTACGGAGAGCCGCACCTTGCAGCGCCCTTCGTTTGTCTTGACCCAGCACGCTGTCCTGCAGGCAGGAATGCCGACGACACTTCAACGATTCGAGCCGATGCGGTCAGGCAATTGATGTGATGGGTGCGGCACGCAGAAATGGCATAAGACCTCCCGCTGGTGGCTGTGCTAAACTTGGTGAGGAAGATGGGCGGAGGGAAAAGTTCTGGTCGTGGCGGTACTGGTGATCGTGGCAATCGTCGTCGAGGTTTTCTTCTCCCTGCTGCTCATTGATCGCCCACATCCCCTGCTGGTTCTGCTCCTGGCGATCTCCGCTGGCATGGTTCGTGAACCCCGCGATGGTGCGTTCGTGGCGTTTGGTGGGGGCTTTCTGCTTGATGTCTTCGGTGGGCCGCCGCTAGGAAGGCAGACCCTGCCCCTCGTCGTCGCGACACTCACCGTCTTTTTGGCCCGCACTGAGCTGGCGCGCCGAACCGTGCTCGCACCCGTGCTCGCGGCGGTGGTCGGGACGCTCCTGTACTGGATCGTGCTCGTGATTGTCGAGAGCGCTGCCGGTCTGGCCGTGCCGTGGGGACACATCGTCCTTCGGTGGGTACTGCCCACACTCGTTCTCAATGCCCTGCTGGTGCTGCCCCTGATCGCGCTCGTGGAGCGGTTGAGTGTGCGCAGCGGGCCGAGGCGGACGGCGCGCCGATGAGCTTGGATCCGAAAAACTTCTATAAGCCGTGGCTTCATACGGAACATGATCCGGAGGGACCGCTGCCCGATACAGGAACGCGATGGCGGGTCTTCAGGCTCGTGATCGTGCTGTCCTTTTTGGTCCTGGTGGCGCGGCTCTGGCAACTGCAGGTCCTGGGTGCGGACCGATTTGAGCAGGCGGCGGCGAACAACAGCACGCGCCGCCTGCCCATCGAGGCCCAGCGCGGCGTGCTCTACGATCGCAACGGCGCTCAACTCACGGCGAACGTGCCCTTGTATGATGTCTCACTCACGCTCGTCGAGATGCCGGAGGACGAGGCGCAGTACCAGGCGGCCCTCCGGCAACTCGATGCCCGACTTAACCTCGGCGCCGCCGTCGCCGTCAACGCAACGGCCTTGACTGATGCGGGACAGAACGCTCTGATCGCACGTCTGGCGGCCCTGCTCGATCTCGATGTCTCGCGGGTTCGGGCCGCACTTGCTGAATCGAGGGAAGCCGAAGGGCCCGTGCTGCTACGGGACGGGTTGACCGCCCCAGAGGCGGACGCTGTGCGCTCACAGCTCGGGTCGCAGAAAGCCGTGGTCCTCGTTTCCACCGTGCAGTGGCGGGTGGAAAATAGCGACGTGCCCCCGTTTCGCCCCGCGCTCGTCGCCGAAGGGGTGGCGCGCGAAACGGCGCTCGCGATCGAAGGCGAACGTATGCTCGTGCCGGGGCTGTCGATCCAGCAGGCAGCCTCGCGCGCGTATCCACAGGGCCCCACCTTTTCCGGGGTGCTTGGCTACGTCGGCCAGATCGGCCCCGAGCAGCTCGAAAGCCTCCAGGATCAGGCGGCTCGGTTTGGACAGCGCGCGTACGCCCTCGACGAGACGGTTGGTAAGACCGGGCTGGAGAGCGTGCTCGAACCGTACCTGCGCGGGAGTCCCGGCTCGCAGGAGGTGGAAGTAACGATCACGAACCGTGTCGTCCGGCAGGGCAAGCTCACCGAGCCGGTTCCGGGCGGTAACGTGGTGTTGACGCTTGACGCCGGCCTGCAAGGAGCAAGCGAGGCCGCCCTACTGCGGGCGATCCGCAAGTCCGGGGCGAAGGCCGGCGCGGCGGTCGCACTCGACCCGCGAACGGGTCAGGTGCTGGCTCTTGTGAGCCTGCCGTCGTACGACAACAACGCCTTTATCCGGGGCATTTCGCAGAAGGACTATCGCACGCTCACCCGCGATCCCGGTCGGCCGTTGCTCAACAAGGCGATCTCCGGGCTTTATGAGCCTGGAGCAGTGATCAAGCCGTTCATCGCCGCGGGGGGGCTTGCGGAGCGGATCGTCGATCCGGCCACCACGTACCCGTGCGCCGGGAGCATTGAGGTGCCCGTTTCGGCGGGGTTCTCGCAGCGGCAGAAGTTTCCCGACGCCAACCCCCGGCCACAGGGTGCGCAGACAATCGCCCAGGCACTGGCGAGCGGGTGTGACACGTACTTCTATATCCTTGCCGGTCCAGAGCAGCGCGACGGCTTGGGCCGGGTGTTGCAGTATTATGAGCCGGGCGGCGATGATGCAACCCCGTTCCGTGGCCTTGGGATCGAGCGAATGAACAAGTATCTGAATAACTTTCGGTTTGGGTCGGAAACACAGATTAATCTTCCCGGTGAGGAAGCAGGACTCGTGGCGGACAATGCGTGGAAGCTCACCCAGTTCCCCGGCAGCCCGTGGACGCTTTCCGACAGCATCAGAACCGCCGTTGGCCGGGGATACAATCTGGTCACACCCATACAGATGGCATCCGCCACCGCCGCAATCGCGAATGGGGGAACGATTTACCGGCCCGAACTGGTCATACGAGTTACCAACGCCGAGGGTCGAGCCGTGCTGACGCCGAAGCCCGAGCAGGTCGGTACGGCCGGAATGACGCCGGAGCATCTCCAGACCGTACGCGAGGGAATGCGCCTCTCAGTCGAGCGGGGCGGTGCGTCGGCGCTGCGGAAAGAAAAGTTGCTGCCTGCGGGCGTGCGCATTGCCGCGATGACCGGCACACCACCATCGGTGCAGAAGGCTCTGGATCGCCCCGTGGTGTCGTGGTTCACCGGGTTCGCGCCGTATGCTGCGCCAGAGATTACGGTGGCCGTGGTCCTCGACGGTGGAGATGGCAGAACGGATCGCGCCGCCGAAGTGGGTTCGGTGATGCTGAAGTACTATGTGGAGCGGCAGCGTCCATGATTGTCTGGTCGATCGAAGGCGGCCCAGGGACAGAGGTTCCCTGCGGTACAATACCTTCGTCGCGGAAACCGCAGCCGGCTCGCAGGGCGTTGCCCATGCCCCCCGTGTAGCTGCTTCGTCGACTACTATGCATGGCCCAATGGCATGAAACCCCCGGCTGAGAGATGTCGCCTGAGGATGGAGAGAGAAGATTGTCAATAACGGTAGTGGGATCAGTGGCGCTTGATACGGTGTACACGCCGTTCGGGCAGGCACAGGATGCACTTGGCGGTTCGGCGTCGTACTTCGCCACGGCTGCGTCGCTATACGACGATGTGAACCTGGTCGGCGTTGTCGGGGAGGACTTCCCGCAGGAGCACCTGTCGTTTTTGCGTACGCGGAGCGCGGGCTTGGGCAGCCTTCAAGTGGCTCCGGGAAAGACCTTCCGCTGGGGCGGCCGGTACGCACCCGACATGAACACGCGCGAGACGCTGTACACAGAGCTTGGCGTGTTCGCGGAGTTCCAGCCCAGCTTGCCAGTAGCATACGGGCGTGCCGAAGTCGTCTTTCTCGCGAACATCCATCCGGCGCTCCAGCTCGACGTATTGCAGCAAACGGAGGGTGGTGGGGCGAAGCTCCGGGCGTTGGACACGATGAACCTGTGGATCGAGACGACCCATGACGCTCTGACTGAGGTGCTGCGTAAGGTCGATGTCGTGATGATCGCGGAGGAGGAAGCGCGGCAGTACGCGGATACACCGAACTTGCGGACAGCCGCGCGGACGATTCTGGAACTTGGCCCGAAGATACTGGTCATCAAGCAGGGACCGTACGGCTCGCTCCTGATGGGCGCGGACGGCAGTTACTTCGTCGCGCCCTCGTACCCCATCGAGGAGGTGCGCGATCCAACCGGCGCGGGCGATGCGTTCGCTGGTGGCTTTCTGGGTTACCTGGCGACTCGGCTTCGCTCTGGCCACGAACTGGCCCCCGCCGATTACCAGCGCGGACTGGTCCATGGCAACATCCTGGGTTCCTTCGCGTGTGAAGACTTCAGCGTCGGCAAGCTCAAGGAGGTCACCGCCGCTGACATCGCCGGCCGCTACCAGAAGTGCGTGAGCTTCACCCACTTCGAGGCAGCGTGGTCGGCTGGCAAGAGCACCGCCGCAACGGCCTGATCGGCTTGTACTACGAGGGGGCGATCTCGAGGGCGTTCATGTTGAACGCCCCTGCACCGTGGTTGCGATGCCGCTGAACGCCTGAGTCAGTCGGCTGGAAGGGCCTACGCCGCCCGCCGGCGTGGGGCCTGCTTGACTTCCTCGGCCTCGATGCCGATCCAGTAGTTGTTTGGCCGGACGTAGGTCGTGGGTCGAACGATGATCCCCTGCGCCTGCACGGCCTGCGAGGGATTGACGAGACACAGGTTCGGGGTCTCGCCGAAGCGCTCGATGTAGCGCTCGATCCCCTCCAGGATCTTCTCCTCGACTGGCTTCTTCTTTGTGTCGTCATACCACAGCAAAAACATCTCCGGGCTCCTTCGGTGTAGAACGTTTGTTCTATTATACCACCAAATCGTTTACCATTACAGTGACTTTCGGCGTCAATGTAGCCTGTACACGGTCCCGCCAGTGCACAGACGCGTTGTCACCATAAGTCGACATTGAAGGAACTGACCGACTCGCAGAACAGGGTTCGAGTACCGGAAATCATCGGAAACCCCGGCCACTATGCCGTGTTTCGGTGATCTTGCGGCAGGTGCAGATCACCTTGAATCACACCTGCCGGATCGCTCGCTCCGCGCATGCATTGCTTCGGTGCGCCGCGCTATACTTGTGGACCCGTCCATCGGAAGTAGCGCGAACGGAGGGGCTGGCGAGTGAATGATCATTCGCGATGGCGGCTGGAACTCGCCCACGATATTAATGCCCGCCTTTTACATTTCGCCGGTATCCGAGCTGTTGTCGTCGGTGGATCCGTTGCGCGCGGCTTTAGCGATGCCCTCTCCGATCTGGAGATCCTCCTGTTCTGGGACGATGCTCCTCGTGCCGATGTGCGCCGCGAGATCGCGACCGAGTTACGGGCCAAGTTCCGCTACCCTGAGGCGGACCCTGGCTACGAGAGCGCATTCCTGATCCGCGGCGTCCCGGTTGACATCTGGCACCTCACCGTCGCCGGTGAGGAGGCGGCCATGGCTGTCGTGCTGCGCGAACACAGCATCGACCTGGATGCGAGTAACGTGCTAGACACCGTCCGTGCCGGTATCCCTTTGCGCGGACACGATTTGGTTCGCGGTTGGAAGGACCGCGTCCGGGCATATCCCGACGAACTCGCCATCTGCTTCCTCCAGGCGTATTTGCCCCACTTCCATCTGAGACAACTCAACCTCGCGGCGCGGCGCGACAATCCTACTGCGTACTACCACACCCTGAGCGATATCCAGTGCAGCTTATTCCTGATCCTGCTGGCTATGAACCGATCCTACTTCCCCACTTACAAATGGATGTATCAGACCCTTGACCGGCTGCCCGTCGGTCCACCTCAGCTTGTGCCCCGATTGCGCCAGATGTTTCATGAACCACCACCGCAGGCGGCAGCGCAACTCCGGGATGTGTTGGCAGAAACTTTGGAGATCGCGGAGGCGCGGTTTCCAGACCTCGACCCGAAACATGCTGTGTGGGCCCGGTACGGCCTGGAGCAGGTCGCACGGGTATATGAGGCAGCGATGCGAGACGTGACCTGATGTGGCGAGCGATGCGCCCGAGCCAGGCGGCGCCCCGTGTGCCGACGCCTTGCCTGTACGGCGGGGTGCTATCAGGGTCGCGCCGAGCAGCCCCGCTCCAATCATGCCCAACCCTGCCGAGGTGAGCCCCATAAGCGGCGGATACACCATCGTGCCCAAGACTCCCGCCGCGCCCAAAGCGCCACCGAGAACCGGGAGGCGATGGGGATACAGATCGCTTCCCATCGCAAAAATTATCGGGTAGATCGGGCCGAAGAACACACCGGCTACCCCGAACAGCGCGATGCGGAGTGGCAAGGATGGGGCAAGCACCGCCGTGATGAGCGCCCCTGAGGCGAACAGGATGCAACCAGTGTCGAACCCCAAGAGAGCGAACCGATCCTCGGTTCTGCTTGCGAGCAAGCGACCGAGCGCCAGGCCACCCTACCGGTACTCTGTTGGTTCGGGTTTGGCGGCGTGTTGGGGAATAGATCGTGCCGCGGTTTCCGGCGTACTTGCTGGGATCCCTTTCATCCATAGCGCCCGCCAGGAGTCGTACTCCCTGAGGCAACAAACCGTCGCTACCGGTAGTTTGTTGAGTCGGGTTTAGTGGTGTGTCAGGTGGTGGCTGATGCCGTGGATACCGACGTAATTGCTCACCGGTAACA
>JACDAU010000133.1 GCA_013695265.1 Chloroflexia bacterium | reverse complement strand
TCCAGCAGCAGTTCCTGGAGATCCAGGCGCGCGTCCGCAAAACGATCATCTTCGTCACGCACGACATAGACGAGGCGATCCTCATGGGCGACCGCATCGCCGTTCTGCAGGAAGGCGGCATCCTCGCGCAGTACGACCGCCCGGAGGCCCTCCTCACCGAGCCGAACTCCGAGTTTGTCGCCGACTTCGTGGGTGCAGACCGGGCGATCAAGCGCCTCTCGCTCACCCTCTGCGCTGACTGCGACCTCGAACCCGCGCCAGGCGACGGTGGTCAGGACCTGCCGAGGGTGGCCGAGCACGAGACGGCGCGTGATGCGCTCTCGATCATGCTCGCCGCTGGCACCGAACGCGCCGTCGTTGTATCCGCCGAGGGAGAGCAGCGGGGGACCGTTTCGGAGGCCACGATCCGCGCGCTCTTCCGTACGGGCGCCGCAGAGGAGCAGCGCGCACACGGGGGTGCCGCGTAATGGATGACGAGCTAATTCGGTGGCGCTGGGTGCGCAACAACCTCGGTGATGAAATCCTCCCCGCGCTCTGGGAACATATTGTCCTGTGCGGCGTTTCGGTTTTCATCGCCCTGGTCATCGCGATACCCATTGGGATCTACGTCACCCGCCACCGCTCGCTCTACACGCCGGTGACGTTCATCACCGGCGTGCTCTACACGGTGCCAAGCCTCTCCTTCTTTGCGATGCTGATCTCCGTTGGCCTCCCCATCGGTCGTGCCCCCGCGATCATCGCGCTCGTCGCGTACTCCCTTCTCGTGCTGATCCGCAACGTCGTCGTCGGCATAGACTCCGTCCCACGCGAAACGCTGGAGGCTGCGCGCGGTATGGGCCTGACCTCCGGACAGATACTGCGCCAGGTCGAGCTGCCGCTCGCGCTGCCGATTATTGTCGCTGGAATCCGTATCGCGACCGTGACCACCATCGGCGTCGCCACCATCGCCGCATACATCGCTGCGGGCGGGCTGGGCGATCTCATCTTCCGCGGCATTGACCGCGACTTCCCGACCCAGATCATCGTCGGCGCGGCGCTGGCGACACTGCTCTCGATCATCGCCGACTTCGGCCTGCTGGCGGTGGAGCGGCAACTCCGCCCGTGGAGCCGCCGCCGCGCTGCGAGGGCTGCGTAGTGGCCGGGCGCGTCTGGGAGATCATCCAGAGCGAGGCTTTCTCGCGCGCGCTCGGTGAGCACCTGCGTCTCTCGGTGTGGGCGCTGCTGGTGGCTATCCTTATCGCCTTGCCGCTCGCCGCGCTCGTCAGCCAGTCGCCCCTGGCGTCCTTCCTCGCCATCAACGTCTCGAACGTGGGGCGGGCGGTGCCGAGCCTCGCGATCCTCGCCCTCGCGCTGCCCTTCCTTGGCCTCGGCTTCCGTCCGTCCCTGCTCGCGCTCATCGTGCTCGCGATCCCCCCGATCCTCATCAACGCGGCCATCGGGCTGCGAGAGGTACCCCCGAGCGTCGTGGAGTCCGCCCGTGGAATGGGCCTCTCAACCGGCCAGATACTCACCCGCATCCGCTTCCCGATCGCCGCGCCGGTCATCTTCGCCGGGCTGCGCACGTCCGCCGTGCAGGTAGTCGCCAGCGCCACACTCGCCACCTTTATCGGCGGCGGCGGCCTCGGCGGGCTGATCGTGCGGGGCCTGCAGCGCAACAGCCCGGAGTTTCAGCTCGCGGGCGCAATCCCGGTTGCCCTTCTGGCCATCGCCACCGAGATTGGCTTCGCCGGCCTCCAGCGCCTCGCGACCCCAAAGGGACTGCGCATCTCCGGGCGCACCAGGACTGTATAGGGCGGTCGTGTGGGTAGCAGCGGGTCCCCTGCAGCGGCGAGCACAGGGAGCGATCCTTCCCGCAGGCGATGTCGCTGGGCCAGGCGTAGAGGCGTTCAACTGAACAGCCGTAAAACCCCACCACCACCCCCTGCCAGGGGGATCAACTCTGCCGCCCACGACTGTACGCAGCTTGACGAATTCTGTCATGGGCGGGTACCATCAAAAGGCTCCAGTGGAGCCGCTCTGCGTTCTGGGGTGAGGAAAGTGTGATGGGGGGTGATCTCGGCGCCAGCAAGCAAACGCCCGCGGGTCGGGCAGGGACGTATCCCACCGACAACCCCGCACAACCCCAACAAGACCATTCCAGATCGAAAGGATCCATACCTGTATGAATAGGAAACTAATCGCACTGCTCGCGATGCTCGTCTTGCTGTTCCCCCTGCTGGTGGCCTGCGGCAACGACGATTCCGCAGCCACTGCGGGAACAAATGCGACCGAGACCGATGCTGCGCCCCCCGCCGAGACAGTTGCACCCGAGGGGACGGATACCGGCGGCGAGACCGATGCCGCGCCAACCGAGACGGTCGGCGGGGATACCGGCGCCGCGCCGAGCGGTGACAAGACGTTCACCGTCGGCTCCAAGAACTTCACCGAACAGTTCGTCCTCGCTGAGTTGTACGCGCAGGCACTCGAAGCCAAGGGCTACGAAGTGCAACGCAAGACCAACCTCGGCTCGGAGCAGATCGCCGACAAGGCGCTGAGAAGTGGCCAGATTGACATGTACCCCGAGTACACCGGCACGATGCTCCAGGCGATCCTCAAGATCGAGAAGGTTCCAGAGTCGCCCGAGGCCACCTTCGACCTCGTGAAGCAGCGCTACGCCGCGCGCAAGCCGTCGCTGACCGTGCTGCCATCGGCGCCGTTTGATAACAACTTCGGCATCGTGGTGCGCAAGGAAGCTGCGGACCAGTACAAGCTCAAGACGATCGCGGACGTGGAGAAGAACGCGAAGAACCTGACGTTCGCGTCCTACCAGGAGTTCGAGGACCGCGCCGACGCGCGGCCGAACGTCGAGAAGAACTACCCCGGCTTCAAGAACTTCAAGAAGACGGTGCTCGTGGACTCGCTCGGCCTGCGGTACAAGTCGATGCAGACTGGCGATGCGGATGTGGGCGTCGGCTTCCTCACGGACGGTCAGCTCGCGTCCGACGACTTCGTCGTGATGGAGGATACGAAGAACATCTGGCCACCGTACTTCCCCGCACCCGTCGTCGACGCGGCGTGGCTCAAGGCCCACCCGGACGCGGAGGCCGTGTTCAACTCCGTTTCCGAGAAGCTCACCGCCGAGGTGATGCGCGAGCTGAACGGTGCGGTGGACCTCGAGAAGGAGGAGGCGAACGACGTGGCGAGCGACTTCCTGGAGGAGCAGGGTCTGAAGTAGCCCTGACGCTGCAGAAGAACCCGAGAAGGGGTGCGAACACCGCGCCCCTTCTCCTCGTTCAATCCCACCGTTTGGGCGCAGGCGGGATCTATGCCTGCTACTCCGGCGCAGATACAGAGACTCTCCCTGTTCCCGCCTGATGTTTGGGCGCAAGTGCGGTAGTGGCACGGCACGCCGTGCCCGCTTAGAACGAGCATGGAGCCGCGAAGCGAGGAGGCCACACGATGCAACACATGACCGACGCGCAGTTCAGGACGTTTCTGTTGCACGGCACCCGCACCGGAAAGCTCGCCACCGTCCGCGCGGACGGACGCCCGCATATCGTCCCCATCTGGTTCCTGCTCGATGGCGACATCGTCGTCTTCAACACGGGAGAGGGATCCGTCAAGGCGCGCAATATGCGCCGCGACCCGAGGGTGTCGCTCTCTGTGGACGACGAGCGCCCCCCATTCGCCTTCGTGCTCATCGAGGGCACCGTGGAGTTCGTCGATGAGCACGACGCCCTGCGTCTTTGGGCAACCCGAATCGCCGCCCGGTACATGGGCGCGGAGCAGGCCGGGGCGTACGGCGAGCGCAACAGCGCGCCGGGCGAACTGCTCGTGCGCCTCACTCCCAACAGAATAATCGCCCAAAAGGACCTCTCGGAGTAGGCCGCCCCCAGCAACGAGCTAGAGTGGCACACGACCCGGTCACGTATACCGGTAGTCTGTTGCCTTGGGAAGAATGACATCTGGCGGGTGTTACCGGTGAAGGGAACCCCAGCAATAACGTCGGTAACCTCGGCATCAGCCACCACCCGACACACTACTAAACCCGGCTCAACAAAGTACCGGTAAGGTGGGCGCGGACGTAGAGGCAAAGTATTCGTGTCTCGGCTTCTGTTGCCAATATTGAAAGTATCGCTCCGAATGCCTCGCCCTAATCACGCTTGGAACCGGCCTGTGGGCACGAACATCTGCACCCTTGTGGTGGCGTGCCCAGGTCGGCGGCACTACAGATCACAACCGCAGGACACGCCGGTCTACTCGCCCGCAGTCGCCGTTCGCACCGCAGCGCCGGGGAGGCGATGGACTCCCGGCCTGCTCTTCGCGATCTCCGCGCGCACGTCATCCAGCGACATCTCGCCGACATACTCGTTATGGAAGATACGTGCTTCCCCACGCCGCTTGACCTTGTAGGCGGTGCTCGCCCCCATCAGTAGCTTGTATGCGGGCGTGCCGCTCTGGTACAGGGGCCCGTACCCGCGTCCCAGGAACAGCAGCATCCGGTCTCCCGGCGCGAGCGCATCGACCTCGTTGGTTCCCAGGGAATCGTTGCCGACCTGCCCTCCGAGCAGCCGCACGCGCACTGCCGCGCTAGATGACGATGGCGAGCCCTTCAGCGTCTGCTCTACCGTGACTGGATAGTCGGTATGGATGTACAGGTTATCGTAGGAAACGGTGAACCGAGTCGCGCCGGGTGTCCGTCAGATTTCTGCGTAGGGGGTAGAATGGCAGCCGAAGTCGAAGTCGATGGAGGCGTGCCATGGAG
>JACDAU010000106.1 GCA_013695265.1 Chloroflexia bacterium | reverse complement strand
ACAGCGGGACTCTGGAGAATACATCTGGCCAGGGATCAGCCGCTATCGTTCCGGGGGAGATACGGGGAGGCTTTAACTGGGGCGCCTTCCTCCTGAACTGGATATGGTCCATCGGCAATACATCCTGTGGCTTCGCGGTGCTCTCCACTGTGTTGAGCTTCATCCCGCTAGTCGGCTTGGGCTGGGCGATCTACCTGGGGGTCAAGGGCAACGAGCTGGCGTGGCAGAGCAAGCGTTGGAACGACGTCGAACATTTCCGGCGTACCCAGCGGACGTGGACCAGAGTCGGTATCGCGCTGTTCCTGGTTTCGGTACTGCTCGCGTGTCTGTGCTTCGCTCTGGGAGGTGCTGCCTCGTTGATGGACGCCAGCACGACTACCAGCGCCATCGGCCTGCCGGGAGCTGCCTTCTAGCCTCGACGGATAGTGCCGAGAAGCACCGGGCCGCTCCTGGTACAGGAGCGGGATAGAGTAGAGAAACGGCACGGCTGTAGAGACGTCATATATGACGTCTCTACCCCGGCTACGCCATAAGCGACGATTCCCTGGAGATCACCGTAGCTGCCATGCCGGGGGTCTGTTACCGCGCCGTCCTGCCACCCTGTAGATAGTGCCGTCGCATTTCGAGCTAGGCCGCTGTGCTACCAACTCCGGCTGAACGGCAGAGCATCCGTCATTCCGAGCACGTGTGACTAGCTATCGCTGCATCAGTGCCGCGAGCGCCGCGACCACCCGCTCGGCTGCCTGGTTCTTTGGAAGCTGTCCCAGTTCCTCGATGCCGCCGTCCGCCCGGATGAGCGTTAGCGCGGCGTCCGGCGCGCCAATCGTCGCCACGGCGTCGTTCGCGACGATCAGGTCGAGTCCTTTGCGTGTCAGCTTCGAGCGCGCGTTCTCCCGCAGGTTGTCCGTTTCCGCAGCAAAGCCGACCTTCAGCAGCCCTGGCCGGTCGATACCCGCGAGTACATCAGCGGTCTCCACCAGGTCCAGCGAGAGCCCGCCTCCCGACTTCTTGATCTTCTGGCCGCTCGGACTAGCCGGTGTGTAGTCGGAGACCGCCGCAGCCATAACCAGCGCGTCCGCCTGCTCGCACGCCCGGCTCGTCGCTTCGAGCATCTGCGCGGCGGTGATAACGGGCACGACAGCCGTGCCCCACGGGGCGGGCAGCTCCACATTCGCGCTGATGAGCGTCACGTCCGCCCCATCGTCGATCGCCGCCTGTGCGAGGGCGTATCCCATCCGCCCGCTTGAGCCGTTGGATAGGTAGCGCACGGGGTCGATCGGCTCCCGCGTCCCCCCGGCCGTCACGACGATCCGCTTGCCCGCGAGTTGCCGATTCCTCCCGAGCCGCCAGCGGACCGCGCCGAGGATTGCCGCGGCCTCCGCGAGTCGGCCCTCCCCGACCGCGCCGGACGCGAGCCGCCCCGCGCCGGGGCTGAGGATCGTCGCGCCCCGCTCCTCCAGCGTGCGGATGTGCTCCCGCGTTGCGGGGTGCTCCCACATGTGGTAGTTCATCGCGGGGGCGATCACGAGCGGGGCGTATGTCGCGAGCGCGGTGAGGCTTACCATGTCGTCCGAGAGGCCGAGCGCGAGACGGGCGATTGTCTGCGCACTCGCGGGGGCGATGAGCATCACCTCAGCCTCCTCTCCAAGCGAGATGTGGCCCTGCGCGTCCTCGGACCAGTCCTGCCAGAGGTCCGTGATCACCGGGCGGCGGGTGAGCGTCTGGAAGGTGAGCGGCGTGACGAAGCGGGTGGCGCCCTCGGTCATCAGCACGTCCACCCGCGCCCCGGCCTGCGTGAGGTCGCGCGCAACCTGTACCACTTTGTACGCAGCGATACTCCCGCTCACGCCCAGTATGACGTTGCGGCCGTGCAGGCTCACGCGCGCTCCTTGCGCAGTTGCCAGATGTTCTCCATCGTCCAGCGGCGCGCCCACTCGGTCTCCACCTCGTCCCCCAGAGCGTCGGCGTGGCCCTCGTCGTAGTTATCGCTTAACGACTGCGCAAGCCTGTGGTTCTTGCGCGCGTAGTCCGGCAGGGCCGCGGGCATCGCGGAGCGGCGCTGGTCGTCGCTCATGTGGTCTCCTTCCCGGCAGCCCACTCCTCGCGGAGGATGCCCATGTAGACCAGGTCGAGGTACTCCCCGCCGGACCACTCGTGGCGGCGCAGGCGTCCTTCCTCGACGAAGCCGCACGCCCGGTAGCACCGGATGGCCCGATCGTTGTTGCCACCAGTGGTGAGCCACACCTTCTGGACGTTGCGCATGCGGAACGCGTAGTCGAGCAGCAGGCCGATCGCCTCCCTGCCATAGCCGTGCCCCTGATATGCCGGGTCGCCGATGACGATGCCAAGCGTGCAGGTGTGGTGCGTTGCCTCGAATGCGTGCAGGCCGCAAGAGCCGATGTACTTCCCGTCCACGTCTATCGCGAACCAGGCGACGTTCGGCTCCTTCGTTCGCCGCTCGAAATCCGCCTCCAGGCGCTCCATGGACACCGGAAGTGGTGGCTTGTCATCGGCCAGGAGTGCGAGATGCACGTCGTTATCCATCGCGAGTTGTCGTGGCAGATCAGCGCGGGTCTTCGCCCGCAACAGCACTCTCTCGCCCTTTAGCAGATCCCGGCTCCTTTCTCACAGCGGTGGATACGGGGGCACGAAGACTTGTCCGTGCGGTTGGCCTCTCCCCGACCCATGGAAATCCGGCAGCGTTCAGCCCTCAATGTTGTCACTCCTGTCCGTTCCGCGGTTCAGCGCGTACATCAGCCGCAGCCCTTCTAGCGTGAGATCCGGGTCCACGTAATCGATGATGTCCGTTGCCTGGGTGACCGCGCCCACCAGACCACCCGTCGCAATAACCTTGCTCGGCCCGAGCTCCTTTTGAGTCTCGCGCACCAGCCGCTCCACGAGTCCCGCGTAGCCCAGCACGATACCGGCCTGCATGCACTCAACGGTGTTGCGTCCGATGGCCCGCGCCGGACGCACAAGCTCGACCTCGGGCAGCTTCGCAGTATAGCTCTGCAGCGCCGCGGCGGAGATCGCCAGCCCCGGCGCTATCGCCCCGCCGATGTAGTCGCCGTCGGCGGAGACCACGTCGAGGTTCGTGCTGGTGCCGAAGTCGACGACGATCGCCGGCGCGCCATAGCGCTCCCGCGCCGCGAGTGCGTTCACCACCCGGTCCGCGCCCACTTCCCTGGGGTTGTCGGTAAGGATCCGCACGCCCGTCCGCACGCCGGGACCGACGACGAACGGCTCCGCCCCGGCATAGGTGCGCGTCATGAGCTGGAGCTCCGTCGTGATGTTCGGCACCACGCTACTGATCGCGACGTCGCGACAAGCGGCTAATGTCAAGCCCGCGCCCGCCAGCAGGCCGCCGAGGATCGCGGCCCACTCATCGGAGGTGCGGGTCCGCACGGTGCTGATGCGCCAGCGCGCGCACCACGTTGCGCCATCGTGTACGCCCACCACGACTTGCGTGTTTCCGGCTTCGATGCCCAGAAGGGTTTCGCTCACTCGGTTGCTCCTTGCTTACCAAGCCGTATATTATCGATCAGGCGCACGCGTCCCGCGCGCGCGGCAAGCGACAGAAGCACCCCCACCGGCGGCACGGTTTCCAGTTCGTCCAGCGTCCGAGGGTGCGCGACGCTGACGTATTCCAGGCGCAGTTCCCGCTCCGGCACGACCTCGGCACACACTGCCGCGCGCAGCCGCTCCGGCGATCGCTCACCTTCGCGCCATCCTTTGCTCGCGCTGGCAAGCCCACGGTACAACGCGGGCGCGGCGACGCGCTGTGTGGGCGTCAGGTACACGTTGCGCGAGGAGAGCGCCAGTCCGTCCCGCTCGCGCACCGTTGGGCACGCGACGATCTCGACGGGGAGGAAGAGCACTTGGACGACGTGCTCGATCACCGCCAGTTGCTGGGCGTCCTTCTGCCCGAAGTACGCCCGATCCGGCTGGATCAAACCGAGCAGTTTCGTGACGACCGTCACGACCCCGAGAAAGTGTCCCGGACGTGCCGCTCCTTCCAGTCGCGCGCCGATCGGTCCAGGATCCACCGTCACCGCATCGCCGGGCGGGTACATCTCGTGCTCCGGTGGCGCGAAGACGAGGTCCACGCCGTCACTCTCCAGCAGCGCGAGGTCGCGATCCAGGTCGCGGGGGTACGTCGCGAGATCCTCGCCGGGGCCGAATTGCGCGGGGTTCACGAAAATGCTGACGACGACGCTGGCATTCGCCGCGCGGGCGGCGCGCACAAGCGCGAGGTGCCCGTCGTGCAGGTAGCCCATCGTGGGGACGAGCCCAACCAGACCCGGCAGCGAGGCGCGGACGGCGCGCATCTCGGCGACGGTGGAAAGTACTCTCACCGCTCTAGTTCCCCCCGTACCTTGGCGCGCGCGAACGAATCGCCTGCGGCTTCGAGCACGAGCAGGCCGAGCGTCCGATACATGTTCAGGAGCGTCGGCTGGTGCTCTCGCAGATATTCCAAGTGGCGGGCGATCGTTGCGATGTCGCCGCGCACGATCGGTCCCGTGAGTCCCGCACGGGGGCCGAGCGCCTCAAGGCTGTTCAGGCTGCCGCGAGCGAGATGAAGCAGAGACTCCAGAGAGCATTCCTCTGATATGCCCGCTGCTTGCATCAGCTCGGAGGCGGCGGAGAGCAAGACGAACGGATAGTTTGCGGCAAGCACAGCGGCGATGTGATACGGCACCCGTGCGGCGTCGCTTACGTCTACCGGCGTTGCACCGAGGTCCGCTGCCATCGTTCGGAGCACCGGCAGTAGTTCCGGTCCGGCGTCGACCCCCACAAATGCGCCGCGCAACTGCCGAACGGAGCGTGCCCCCAGCAATACTTGCAAGGGGTGGAAGAAGCCCGTCAGCGTCTCGCAGGCCGCCGCCTCGTTGAGGACATCAAGCGGGAGGGCGCCGCTGCAATGCACCACCGCCGCCCCGGAACGGAACCCCCTGGCCTGTGCAACGTTGTGCGTGACCGAGACGACCGCGTCGTCGGGGACGGTGAGGAACAGCACCTCGGAGAAGCGCGCGGCATCCGCCGGAGAAGTGCAGATCGTCGCGCCGGTCTCGCGAGCGACCCGTTCCGCGTGTACCGCGGTGCGGCTGTACACGGCGGTGACGGGATACCCCGCATCGGTGAACGCAAGGGCGAGTGCGGTGCCGGCCCTGCCAGCACCGACGAAACCGAGCGCCGGCTGATCCGAGATCAACAAAAGGTCTCCATAGGAGGCCATCATCCCGGTCGCTTCCCGATCCAGGTGGAGCCATCCAGCGGCAATTATACCAAGAGTGCGCAGACCGGACTGATACGCGATGCGGACCCTCACGATGCTGGCGTTGCACAACGCCGCCCTATGGTGTGGATAAGAATTTCCGCTACCTACGTTAGGTGGAGGTATGGTCCCAATGCGCAGGTCAATACCTACAGCCTATCGCTTACGCGGAATCCTGGTGGGCCTCCTATTTCATGGGCGGTTTGCCAGTTATTCGCCCAGCTGGCGCAGGGTAGGCGGCGTTGTCACGAGGCCTTAGGTACAAGCAGCTATGGGTCACGGTCGGTGTCTGCCAAAATACGGGCATCGGTGTAGCTCACGCCCACCTGGGTACTCCACGAACGTTTTTTCACCCAAGACACCGCCGATAACGGGAAGGTCCAGACGCAACGATGGATCTGTTACGGTGATCGCATAGAATGCCAACTGACGCGCATCGTCGTAGATCACCTGAACGT
>JACDAU010000056.1 GCA_013695265.1 Chloroflexia bacterium | reverse complement strand
CTGCATGTCCTTCGCCGCGACGCCCAGTGCGGTGATCCGCTTCACCACAGCGTCCATCTGCTCTGCGGCCTGCTGGTGCGCCACGGCTACGGAGGCGTTCTCCGCCATGAAGCCGAGGTTGATGTGCGCCGTGTCCGGCCTGGCCTCGACCGTGCCCTCGCTGGAGACAGAGATACCGCCCATCCTCTCTCCTTCCGCTTGCGCCGTAGGCGTCGGTGGCGCGCTAGCCGCACCCGCCCGGTAGATCCCCAGCGCGAGCACGATCGCGACCACGCCCGCCGTCATTGTCATTACTGTTGTCCGCATGATGTCACCGTCCCTCCATAAGCTCGCTACTACTTGCCAATACCCGCTGTCCACACTACGATCCTTGCTATGATGAGGCCGTCCCGACCGAGGATGCCCCCGGTGTCTGCGGTGGTCGCGCTCGCTCACCACGTCGCCGCCACCACACCAGCGCCGCGATGAGCACGGGAACGAGCCACCAGCCGAACACGAGGACGGAGATAAGCACCGTCGCCACCACCTGAAGCATCCGGAGCGAGGCGTTCCACGCCCGATCCGCCACCGCGAACGCGCTCCAGTTCGTCGCCGGGTTCAGCTTTGGGTTCGCCGCCGTCTGGGGCACGGGCAGCGGCCGTAGGCTGACGGAGATCGTCGACATCGTCGCCCGGCTGCTGAGGTACTTCGCCCGGCCCTTCGCCTGTTCGAGTTGCGCCTGCACGGTGCCCAGCTCCCGCCGCACAGTAAGGATCTCCTCGATGCTCGTGGCCTTGTCGAGCAGCACGATGAGGCTCGTCTCGGTGGCCTCAAGGTGCCGCTGCCGCGCCTGCAGGTCGACGAACTCCTCGGTCACATCGGAGCTGTCGCTTGTGCCGGACACCACTTTGCCGAGGCCGCCAAGCGCCTCGTACGCCTTTTCAAAGTTCTCCGAGGGCACCGTCACGGTCATGTCGGCGACGAGGGAGTCGCGCTCCTGTCGGCGGTTGCTCTCCGAAATGAAGCCCGCGTTCGCCGCTGCAACCTGGCGCACATCCCCAATCGCCTTGCCGACATCTTTCGGCTGCAAGCCAATCGTTCCGCTGCGGATGATGACTCGGTCGTACTCCTCCGCAACGGGCGGCGCGCCCACTGCTCCCGGCTCTGCCTGCTTCCCCGAGGTCTGCTGCGCCTGGCCACCTGCAGCCGATGGCGCCCGGCTGCTCCCCTGCGGCGCGGCGTCGATGTTTTCCGGCGCGGCCTGCTGTGCTCCGGGCACCTTGTCGGCGGCCTGGTCGCCCGGGGCGGACCTCGAGACTCCCGACGTCTCCGCCCGGTCCCCGCCACCACCACCACACGCGGCGAGGGCGAGCGCGACGAGCAGGAAAATAAGCGCGAGGTTCGAGCGGCGGTGTTTACTGAGCATGGTTTGTAGCCTCCGATGTATCTCTCTGGTGTGTCTGTGATATAAACGCCAGAGAGACCCGCACGGTTCCCGTACTTCGGCGGGGGTGGGCAGCATGGCCGGGCCAACCGACGCGCCCGGCCATAGGCGTAGGCATCGATCCCCCCGTAGGGGCGTTCAACTGAACGCCCGGCGACCCTGCAATCACCCACGACTCATCACTCGATGGCAGGTGGGCCGCACCCTCGGCCCACCGCTTTAGCGGATTGTGCTCAGGCGCTCGTTCACGACCTCGGGCGAGAACGCCTCTGGGTCGAAGTCGGGATCCCCGAGCCAATCGGTCAGATCCTCGTGGTCGGTGTGGTCGGGATCGGCGAGCGCCTCCAGGAGCTCATAGTAGCCCCAGATACCACCGCAGTCATCCGGCGGGGCCGCCCGCTTGCCGGTGATGCAGCGCGGATAGTGAACCTCCGGCACCGGCGGAAGGATCTTCTCGACCAGGATACCGTGCTCCCAGCTATCGCCGAAGTCATACTCATAGACAAAGCGGTCCTTCGGTCCGGGGGCGACCTGCTGGAGCCGCACCTTGCCCTCGTCCTCGGTCGGCGGTCCAAGATCCAGGAGGTCGGGGGCTGGCTCACCGTAAAACGTGTCATCCACGACGAACTGATGGAGATGCGACTCCGTCCAATCAAACGCGATCTGGAGGATATGGGGCAACTGGTAGAGCGTCACATCGCCGGGCACCTGCAACCGTCGCCAGATGGGCGGCTTGCTGCCCAGGAGGGTGACCTTGAGTTGGTAGATTTCTGCCGCGCCGCGCTTTGTTCGGGCCATCGTTTTGCCTCCTTTCACGATACTCGCCCAGAGTCTATCACCACCCACCAGCTACTGTACAATGCGGGCCGTACCACACAAACAGGAGGAGCAATC
>JACDAU010000036.1 GCA_013695265.1 Chloroflexia bacterium | reverse complement strand
TGTTACTTCGTGATTTTCGTGACGACGCCGGCGCCGACGGTTCGGCCTCCCTCCCGAATCGCGAAGTTCAACCCCTCCTCCACCGCCACCGGCGTGATCAACTCCACCGTCATCTCCACGTTGTCTCCCGGCACCACCATCTCCACTCCCTCCGGCAGCCCGATCGACCCCGTCACATCCGTCGTCCGCACGTAAAACTGCGGCCGATACCCGTTGAAGAACGGCGTGTGCCGTCCCCCCTCCTCTCGTGAAAGCACATACACCTGCGCCAAAAACGTCGTGTGCGGGTTGATCGATCCTGGCGCCGCCAGTACCTGTCCACGCTCCACATCCGTGCGCTCAATCCCTCGCAAGAGCGCTCCCACGTTGTCCCCAGCCTGTCCCTCATCCAACGTCTTCAGAAACATCTCCACCCCGGTCACCACCGTCGGACGCGGCTGCGGCGACATCCCCACGATGTGCACCGTCTCCCCTACCTTCACCCGACCACGCTCCACCCGGCCCGTCACCACCGTGCCTCGTCCCTTGATCGCAAACACGTCCTCGATCGGCATCAAAAACGGCCGGTCCACCGCTCGCTCCGGCGTCGGGATGTAACTGTCCACCGCGTCCATCAACTCCTGGATCGGTCCGTACTCCGCCGCTCCCGGATCCACCGACCCACTCTCCAACGCCGCGAGCGCCGATCCCTTCACCACCGGAATCTCATCGCCGGGAAAACCATACCGCGTCAGCAACTCCCGCACTTCCATCTCCACAAGCTCCAACAGCTCCGGATCATCCATCACGTCTACCTTGTTCAGAAACACCACGATCGACGGCACCTCCACCTGCCGCGCCAACAGAATGTGCTCCCGCGTCTGCGGCATCGGTCCGTCCGGCGCACTCACCACCAAAATCGCCCCGTCCATCTGCGCCGCTCCCGTGATCATGTTCTTGATGTAGTCGGCGTGTCCAGGACAGTCCACGTGCGCATAGTGCCGCGCATCCGTCTGATACTCCACGTGCGCGATACTGATCGTGATCCCTCGCTCCCGCTCCTCCGGCGCCTTGTCAATCTGATCAAACGCCGACGCCTTGTTCGTCGCGTCCTTGAGCGACATCACCTTCGTGATCGCCGCCGTCAACGTCGTCTTCCCATGATCCACATGCCCGATCGTCCCGACATTTACATGCGGCTTCGTCCGCTCAAACCTCTGCTTCGCCACGTTTGATCACACTCCTCGGTCTACTCGACTGACTACGGCTTCTGCTGGGTTACGACTCGTTGGAGCCCACGACCGGATTTGAACCGGTGACCTCATTCTTACCAAGAATGTGCTCTGCCGACTGAGCTACGTGGGCGCCCAAGATGTGGTTGCGAACAACCGGTGGGCCGGGAAGGATTCGAACCTCCGTAGGCTTACGCCGCCTGGTTTACAGCCAGGTCCAATTGGCCACTCTGGCACCGACCCATTGACTCGACAGATCGCGCTCGCGGCGCCCCTGCATGCGACGGACGCACGCCAACAACTCGCTCTCCCGCGACCCCACGTAGTATAGCAAACGGCCTCTGATTTCGGTACCGGCTCGGCGTACGCACCAAAACACACAAGCCCAGGACGAAGCCTGAGCCTGTTACTGGCGTACCCGGAGGGACTCGAACCCCCGACCTTCTGGTCCGCAACCAGATGTTCTATCCGACTGAACTACGGGTACCCGACGCTTCTGGGAGTGTACCAAACCGCCCCCCGAGCCGCAACCTTCCGGGTACAATAGAAGCACACTGTCTCGAACGCATGGCACAAATGCAGACCCGGCGGAGACCGCCAGGAGGGTGACGCAATGCCCCGATCCAAAAAGAAGCTCAGGGTCGCCTTTGTCAGCAGCTATCCACCACGCGAGTGTGGGATCGCCACCTTCACCCAGGACCTCGCCCTGGGCGTTTGCGGGGCGGATCCCGATATTGATGTAAAGGTGGCTGCCATTAACGAGTCGGGCGGCCTGCATCCGTACCCGACCGAAGTCATCGCACGAATCGACCAGGGGACGCCGGACAGCTACGCCGACGCCGCGCGAGCGCTCAACAAGAGCAACATCGACATCGTCAGCGTCCAGCATGAGTTCGGACGCTTCGGAGTATGGCACGACTACCTCCGCGAAGACTACCTCGCGCCCTTCCTCAATGAGATCGAGGTTCCGGTAGTCACCACGCTGCACACGATCCTTCCTAGTCCGCATCCTTCGGTCCGTGCCTGCATCCTCAACGCAATCGAGAAGAGCGCAGCGACCCAGGCGATGGCGCGGACCGGCGCGATGATTTTGACCGATGAGTACGGCGCACCTCCGAACAAGATCGTGTATATCCCGCACGGCTGCCCGGAGATCCGGCCGCGGGGACGCCGCCGACTCAAGAAGGAGTTGGGCGTAGCCGACCGCACGATCATCAGCACGTTCGGGCTTGTCGGCCCCGGCAAGGGCCTGGAGTACCTCGTCCAGGCGATCCCGAAGATCGTCGAGAAGCACTCGAGCGTGCTGTACCTCATCGTCGGTCAGACGCACCCCGACCTGCTCCGGCAGGAGGGCGAGTCGTACCGCAACCGGTTACAGAAGCTGATTGACGATCTGGGCATGAGTGGACACGTGGCGTTCATCAACCACTACCTCACGAAAAAGGAGATCGCGGACTACCTGCTGCTCTCCGATATATACGTGACTCCTTACCTCGATCGAAACCAGATCATGAGTGGCACACTGACCTACGCGCTTGGCGCGGGCAAGGCAGTCGTCAGCACCCCATACGTCCACGCAACAGAAGCGCTCGCGGAACACCGCGGAATACTCGCGGAGTTCCGCAGCGCGGATAGCCTCGCGAACGCGATCAACCTGATCCTCGATAGCCCGGACGAGAAGGAAAAGCTGGAGAAGGCTGCATACGCGTATGGCAAGCAGATGTCGTGGCCGAACGTTGGCCGGGACTTCGCGACGCTGTTGCATCGAGTGGTCGCAGGCAAGCCACCAACATACGAGGACGGTGACCAGCATCGTCTCGTGCGCGACGACGAGGATGCGGCATAGGCGGAAACGGGGCGGAGGAGGAGGGATTCGAACCCTCGTCGGCGATTACTCACCGAAACCGCTTAGCAGGCGGCCGCACTAGACCACTATGCGACTCCTCCCTGAAGGCCCGTTTATCGTAGCAAAGCCGATAGGCACAGTCAACAAACGGCCCGGCGGAGAGGGAGGGATTCGAACCCCCGGGGCTACTCACCCAGCTGTTTTCAAGACAGCCGCATTCAACCGCTCTGCCACCTCTCCGAGGAGTTCTCTGGCGAAAGTCTAGCAGAATCGCTACTTTTACTGCAATGCGTAGGGCTTGCGAACTACCTCAATGATGATAGATTGTCAAGTCGCGCCACCGAACATACACATTACGCATATACTGTGCGCACAGGAACGTTCTATTGTTAGGTAGTACCTAAGGGTTAAAACTCCGATTACGCATGACTACGTGGTACAGAGCCAGGGCTAATGCGACTCTAACGTGCTGGAGCTAGAACGGAGTTATCATGGCGACCCTGATATGGCAGATACTTTTGGCGCTATGGCCCCTGTGGCTCTTGTTGGCAGCTATGCTCGTACTAGCAGGCGTCATCGCAGTGTACCGCGAGCGGCGTCTCATGCGATCGGGTATCCGCGATATCGACCGGATGAGCGGCACTCAGTTCGAGCAGTTCCTTCGGGTATTCTTCGAGCGGAAGGGTTATAGAGCAGAGCTGACAGCTACAT
>JACDAU010000014.1 GCA_013695265.1 Chloroflexia bacterium | reverse complement strand
AGCGACAACAACGCGGCGGAGCGGGACCTGCGCCACTTGGTGACGGCGCGCAAGATAAGTGGCGGTACCCGCTCGTCTCAAGGTACCCAGACGAAGATGGCGCTCTCGACGCTCTTTTCGACGTGGGCGGCGCGTGGTCTCGACCCCCTCGCCGCTTGCCGCCATCTGCTCACTTCCCCTCAACTCTGAACTCGTACCACGAGAAGGGTGTACGACGATTCCTGGCACGTATACGGCAGGCCCGGCTTCTTCGCAGATGCGCGCGCGGGTTGGGCACTGATAGGGACTGCGGGCGGAAACAACAACTATGCGAACTACCAGTGGTGCATCGCCTATCTCAACAGGAACACTGCCGACGGTTATAGTCCATCGAGGAAACAGGGCCTCGTTGCTCACGAGCTAGGACATTGCTGGTCGCTTGGTCATCGAGATGACACCACGAGCATCATGGGGCCGAACGAGGGAGGCGCGATTGTTTACCCCAACACCAGGGACAAGCAACTCGTCAACAACCGCTACTAGAGCGGGAGGACGAAACCATGAAGCGATTGCTCATCGTAGCTCTCACGGGCGTGCTGGGGCTCTCTATCGGCTTCGCCGATCTCAACCTGTTCGCCTGGCTCATGAAGCCCTCGGCGGTCGAGCCGCAGGGAATCGCGTCCGACTGGGCATCCAGCGCGCGCACCGTCGCGGAGGAGGCCGCCGAAGCGGAGGTGATCGTGCGTGCCGAGGTGTTGCGGCAGGGTCCTGTGCGGGAGGTCGTGGACGCTTTTCCCACCGCGGCGCAGAAGTCGAACTTCGCGGAATCAGTCATCCCATACACCGACAGCCACCTGCGCGTGCTCGAGGTGTACAAGGGCTCCGTTGGCGAGGAAATCGTCGTCTCCCAGATGGGCGGGAAAGTGGCGGCGACCGATAGACACCCGAGGATGGACCTGCAGGATACCCAGGATCCGCTGTTCAAACCCGGTGGCCAGCATGTGCTCTTCCTCATAGACCTCAGTGACGGTCACCAGAGATACAGCACCGTGAACCCGCTCGGTCGATACGACATCCAGGACGGTCGACTCGTAACGCACTCCGAGATGCTCGTGGACTTCAAGCCGCTGGCGACGCTTGAAGCACTCGAGGCTGATATCCAGCGCGCCGTGTCCAGTCGTTAGAGCGTGCTGCGGCCAAGCCGCCCGGCGCGAGCGTCTCGCGATAGTGGTACCAGCTGATGGCCATCGCATATCATCCCGGACCCTTCGTTGCGCTCCAGGGTAAACGCCGTAAGGGATCCGTACACCCCACCACGGGTTCCTCGCACGCTCGGAATGACATGCGGCCACCGCCGTGCCGCGGTGGTTGTCACGCGGCTCGCAGGTGATCGGTATCGTCCCGCTCCGGCTCCTCGCTGGGCAGGTCGGCCTGGAGGTACTGCTCGCGGTACCACTCCCTGCGCGCGGCCTCCCGCTCAAGGCGCTTCACGACCGTCTGCTGGTGGGCGCAGACCGTCCACCGCTCCCAGCCGGGACAGTCGCACGTCACCTGGCCGCTACGGTGCACGCGAACCATGTGATACGTGCCGGGTCGCAGTTTGCGGCTTTTGACCAGGTACAACCGCCGACGCTCGACCTGGAAGGAGTGCAGATTCTCCTCGTTCGCGCGCTCCCTCGCCCGCGCGACAAGCTCTTCGTGTGTGTATTTCGTTCCGTTCATCGGGTCACCTCATACCGCTACTTTCGTACATAATTATAGCACATATGTTCGTATTCAGCAACCTGTGGGTAGCCGGGTGGTGAGGCTGCATCGTCGTTCTCCGTCCCGAGTAAGCCCTCAATTGACTCTCTGCTCCGCAAGGATGAAGTACTGCCGGTCGCCGATCCAGGGCAGGTAGATCAACGCGTACCCCACAAGGCGGAGCTGACACAGCGATGGAACGCGCCGCCGATTCGGCTCTCCTTCCGCGCGTGCAGGACGGTGAGGACGCCGTCGACAATGGCGGTACTCACGATCAACGCCCCCGACCCCGCGATCAGCCAGCGCAGGATGACTATCGCCGCTCACCACCGCCCGCTCAGGACGGTGTGGCATCGCCCGGCGGGTAGGCTTCCGGCTGGTCGCGCCGGGGCTCTGTCGGGCTCTCGCGCGTCTCACCCGGACTCTCGCGGTCGCGTCCGGGATTGGGTTGTGCCGTCGGACGTCTCCGGTCGTTGTTTTGTCGCTCCTGATCGGTCAAAATGCTCCCTCGCCTGCATCGCCGCACGGGCCCCGCACGCCCCGCGCCACGGCGCGTGAACGTGGCGTTTACACAAGCCGCAAGGGGGACGCATTTATGGTAAAATACAAGGTAGATTCTACGCTTTCAGCGATATCGCGGCCTCGCTTGATGCCGCGCCCATTCCGGGGAGGTGACCCTTTGGCAACAACACAATCCAGGCCCGCACAGTCGCTGTATGGCGCCGATTCGATCCAGGTTCTGGAGGGGTTGGAGGCGGTCCGCAAGCGCCCCGGTATGTACATCGGCTCGACGGATGTCCGCGGCCTCCACCACCTGGTACAGGAGATCGTCGACAACGCCGTGGACGAGGCGATGGCGGGCCGGTGCGACACGATCACCGTGTGCATCCACGCGGACGGCGCTGTGACGGTGACGGATAACGGCCACGGCATCCCGGTGGGAACGCACTCGAAGATGCAGAAAAGCGCGCTGGAGGTCGTGATGACCGTCCTGCACGCGGGCGGCAAGTTCGGCGGCGGCGGATACAAAGTCTCCGGCGGTTTGCACGGCGTGGGCGCGTCCGTCGTGAACGCCCTCTCGGAGAAGCTCGTCGCGGAGGTTCATCAGAACGGCAAGATGTATCGGCAGGAGTACTCCCGTGGCGTGCCGAAGGGGAAGGTTCGCCCAGTGGGGCCGTCGGATCGGCACGGCACGACGATCACTTTCAAGCCCGATATCGAGGTGTTTGGCGACGCGAGCATCGTGTACGAGACCATCGCCCAGCGCTTTCGGGAGACTGCGTATCTCACGAAGGGGCTGCGCATCACGCTCCTCGATGACCGCGCCGACCGCGAAGTCACGTTCTATTTCGAGGGCGGTATCGTCTCGCTCGTGCGGCACCTGAACAAGAAGCGCTCGGTGCTCTCGGAGCAGCCGATCTACGTGGAGCGCGACTTCAACGACATCCACGTCGAGGTGGCGATTCAGTACAACACGGATTTCAACGAGAGCCTGCACACGTTCGCGAACAACATCAACACGATCGACGGCGGTACCCACCTGACGGGCTTCCGCTCTGCGCTCACGCGCACGCTCAACGAGTACGCATCGAAGAACGGTCTCATCAAGGACTCCGACTCGAAGCTGTCTGGCGAAGATGTGCGCGAGGGGCTCACGGGCGTGATCAGCGTCAAGCTCCCCGATCCACAGTTCGAGGGGCAGACAAAGGGCAAGC
>JACDAU010000524.1 GCA_013695265.1 Chloroflexia bacterium | reverse complement strand
GAGTAGACCCGAACGGGTCTCCCGTAAGGGCCTCGCGACGACGAGGAGTAGACCCGAACGGGTTCTCCAGGAAGAGAGCGCCGCGCCAGCAACTCCCTCTGGGAGCGGGCATCGACAACGCCCCATGGACGCGCACCGTAGAGGCTACCCCACCCGCGCCGGTGGACGGCTTCCAGGCTCAGGTGGGCGGGCGAGGGCTGCGGACGCACAGTGAGGATCGCGTCGGTGAAATCGAAGAGGGTGTCGGCGCGCTTGCCGAAGCAGGGGTAGAGTGAGTCGCGAGAGGCAGCGAGATCGACGACGGTATCAGTATTGACCATGATTGGGCTATTGTGTCGCCAGCACGGACGGTCAGGCTTCCCGTAGCACCAGAACGCCGAGCGGCGCTTAAATCTCAAGCTAAGTGTGAAGGACCTGTGCCTTAATCTCGACGCGCACCGGCTTGCGGACGGTTCTATAACTCCTGTTTGGCTCCTGCCGGGCATGGTGCCCTGCGGGCATCGCCGTCATCGGTATGCCGGCGCGAGACTACAAGCCAACTATTGCCCTGTTATAATCCGTTTGTTCCGGCTTATATCATGCTGGACCGACCAGATGCTCCGTAGCCAGGCAGCTCCCGATGACGGGAACGCCTGCAGGGAACGCGAGGTAACCCCGACCAAATGCAGCTCTCCGCCGAACAGATCGCTACGCTCGCACCCGATGCCCGCGCCGCCGCAGCTGGACGGAAGCTTGAATCCCCGGACCACTGGCAGAAGCTCGGACGCAACGACGCCGCGCTCTGGGGCGAGTGCCGGGGCAGTGCGCTGTACCACACACGCGTGAGCCTCGCTGATACCGCGACTAAATGCTCCTGTCCGAGCCATAAGTTCCCGTGCAAGCACGCCCTCGGTCTGCTCTTCCTCGCCGCACATACCCCTGCTGCGGTGCCGGAAAGTCCGCCGCCAGACTGGGTCGCCGAGTGGCTCACGAAGCGCGCTGAGGACGCCACGAAGCGGCAGACCAGGGCAGACACGCCCACCACCCGCTCCAAGCGATCCAGCAAACGCGAGGCGCTCGTGCAGCAGGGGCTGGACTCGCTGGACCTCTGGCTTGCCGACCTGATGCGGAACGGCCTCGCGACAGTGGAGACGCAGCCCGTGACGTTCTGGGAGCGGCAAGCCGCGCGGATGGTGGACGCGCAGGCGCCGGGAATCGCGGCGCGGCTGAAGGCGATCGCCACCATTCCCCACTCGTCACCTGACTGGTCGCGACGACTCCTGAACGCCCTGGGGCGGCTGGCGCTGCTGATCGAGGCATACCGCAATCAGAGTGCTCTCGATCCACTAAGCCAGGAAGACGTCCGGCAGGCAACCGGCTGGACGCTCACGCAGGAGGAAGTGATAGAGCGCGGGCAAGTGATCCAGGACGAGTGGTATTGTCTCGGACGGCACGTCACAGGCGACGAGCGGCTGCGGACCAGGTTCACACACCTGCTCGGCCGGAAGACCGGCCGCTCGGCGCTCGTCCTGCACTTTTCCCCTGTTGGCCGCCCGTTCACCGAGGAGACGCCTCTGCCCGGCACGCGGCAATGCGCGGAGGTGGCATTCTGGCCCAGTGCATACCCACAGCGCGCTCTGGTTCGCTCCACGCTCGCCACACCAAGCCCGATCACGGACACGTTGCCCGGCGCGGCGTCAATCGGCGCTTACCTCGGAGAGGTCGCGCGCGCCACCGGATGCCAGCCGTGGCTGGACCGATTCGGCTGCGCGCTGCTTGGGGTCACGCCCGTGCGGACCGACGATGGGCTATGGTGGGTTCGCGATCACGAGGGGTATGGTTTGCCCCTCACCAGTGGCGAATACTGGGATGCACTCGCACTCTCCGGCGGCTCGCCGGTGGACCTTGCGGGCGAGTGGGATGGGGAGGTGCTACGCCCGCTCGGTGTGCGGACCGACGGCGCCTACTACAACATCGGCGAGCAGCGATGATGCGGACAGGTGCCAACGATAACCTGCTCGATACCGCGCTCACCGGCGCCTCGCGGACGACGCTCAGCCCACTTCGGACCGGCACGTCACTGGACGAGATCTTCGAAAAGTCGCCGGTCGCCGAGCAGGAGCGCGCGCTCCTTCTCATGGCCGGTGCCCGTGCGGTATACCGGCAAGCGGGTGTGCGTCCGAGAGCCATTCTGACGGCGCAGCCCGCACCGCCCGAAACTGCAGCAACCTGCTCGCCCCGCGCGAGAGACCTGCTCGATCACCTCCTCAGCCAGAACCGTGATAGCCTTTTGCTGGAGGCTCTGAAGCGCTTGCACGCTGCAGATATGCGCCTGCCGTTCAATGTGCTGCCCCACATGCTCGCCCTGCGGGGGGCGGCACTGCGCGACGCGCTGCTGCCCGTTCTCGGACAGCGCGGGATCTGGCTCGCCGCGTATAATCCAGAGTGGCAGTGGGTCCGGGACCGGATATCGCCCGATATCCACGCCTCGTTCGAGGTCCACCAGGCCGCGTGGGAGGATGGCACTTCCCCGCAGCGGCTGGCGGCCCTCAGGCAGGTGCGGGCTAGAACACCCGAGCAGGCCCGCGCATGGGTGATTGCCGCCTGGGGTGCGGAGAAAGCGGACGTTCGCCGCGAGATGCTTGGCGCCCTGTCCGACGGACTCTCGCAGGAGGAAGAGTCGCTGTTGGAGAGAGCGCTGGACGACCGCAGCTCGAACGTCCGCGCCTGCGCTGCCAACCTCCTGATGCGCCTGCCAGACTCCGCGCTCTCCCTGCGAATGAGGGAACGCGCCAATGCCGTACTCCGCTACGAGCCGAAGAATGAGCCACTTCGGGGCTTGCGCAAGCTCACGGGTGCGCTCGGCCGTGGCGGCAATCGGGGAGTGCTCCGCGTAATGCCCCCGGAGACACTGCCAAAGGACTGGACGCGCGACGGCATCGCAGCAAAACCGCCGCAAGGGATCGGCGCGCGCGCGTGGTGGACCCAGCAGCTCCTGAGTGCCGTTCCACTCCGCCACTGGCCCGATGCACTGGGCACCGATCCCTCGGAACTGGTACATACGGCCGCAGGCAACGCCGACTGGGGTGCGGTCGTGCTGGAGGGGTGGACGCACGCCCTTTCCCCCGATGCAAGCGACGCGTGGTTTGCGGCATTGTGGGAGTCCTGCCGGCGCAGACACGACGAAGCGAAGGTCAGCGAAGATTACGGGCCCACGTGGAGAATGCTGGAAGCAATGTTGACCCTCCTTCCGGCTGCGCACCTCGAACCTGTCCTGCGGGCAGAGCTTGTCGTAGCGCAAAGAAAACCGGTGGTACATCGGACGGGTGCAACATCTGAGATTCGCACCGACTTCATGAGCCGAATATGCGCACGGGGATTGGACCTGACCGCGAAGCCCTGGAGTGCGAGTCTCGGCGAGACGTACCTTCAGTCGCTGCGTACGTATCTGGTACGTGCGCGGGACGTACCATCGCTCTCGCCCGGCTCGTGGATGGGCACCCTGCCCGTTGCAGCGGAAGCCCTGCCCCCCGCTTGCTTCGACCAGGCGTTGACGCCATGGACCCTGCCGGAAACAGACGACTGGTTGTGGCGCCGATGGGGCACTGCGGTTGAGCAGTTTCAGGATACCATTCGGCTGCGAAAGCTAATAGCAGAGGAGATACGCGCGTGAGCATCGAAGCAGGCAACGGTCACGGCACTGGACCCGCCCCGGAAGGCGCGATGTTGCGCAGACACGCTGAGCAGGAGTTTGTGGAGGAACTGGAACAGCTCGTGCGCGACGACGACCGTCAGCGCCCGCCTAACTGGCAGCTCTCGCCCTGGGCGGTGCGCACGTATCTGCTCGGCGGTACGCTTTCCAACGGGTTCGAGGTATCGCCAAAGTACATCGGGAGCACCCGCATCATCGAGATCGCGGTCGCCACGCTCGCGACTGATCGAGCGCTTTTGCTGTACGGCATCCCAGGCACCGCGAAGAGCTGGGTCAGCGAGCACCTCGCGGCAGCGATTTCCGGCGACTCCACCCTCCTGATTCAGGGCACTGCGGGCACGGACGAGTCCGCCCTGCGCTACGGTTGGAACTACGCGCGCCTGCTCGCGGACGGACCGAGCGCGGCGGCGCTCGTCGTGAGTCCCATGATGCGCGCCATGGAAACCGGCAGGCTCGTACGGATCGAGGAAATGACCCGCATGCCCGCCGAGGTGCAGGACACCCTCATCACGATCTTGTCGGAGAAGACCCTCTCCGTGCCGGAGCTGAACTCCGAGGTGCAGGCGCGCAAGGGTTTCAACGTGATAGCGACCGCGAACAACCGCGACAAAGGAGTGAACGAGCTTTCGAGCGCCCTGATGCGCCGCTTCAACACCGTTATTCTTCCGCTGCCCGACACCCTGGAAGCAGAAGTGGAGATCGTCGACCAACGCGTGGTGAGCCTGGGCCGTGCGTTGGAGTTGCCCGCCGAGAAGCCCGCCCTCGAGGAGATCCGGCGGGTTGTCACCATCTTTCGGGAGCTGCGCGACGGCGTAACCGTGGACGGCAAGACGAAGTTGAAGTCCCCGAGCGGCACGCTCTCCACGGCGGAGGCGATTTCCGTGATGACAAGCGGCCTTTCGACTGCGGCGTACTACGGCGACGGTTCCGTACGAGCGCACGACATCGCGGCGGGGCTGACGGGAGCGATCATCAAGGATCCCGTGCAGGATCGCGTCGTGTGGCTGGAATATCTGCAGACCGTCGCGCGGGAGCGAAAGGATTGGAAGGATCTGTACCGCGCCTGCCAGGAGATTCTGTAACACGTGGCGGTACACGTCTTCGGTATACGGCATCACGGGCCGGGCTGCGCGCGTGCTCTGCGTGACGCGCTTTGTACGCTCGAACCGGATATCGTGCTGGTCGAGGGACCTCCCGACGCGCACGCGGTGCTGCCGGCGCTCGTCCGTCCCGAGATGAAGCCGCCGGTGGCACTGCTGGTGTACGCTCCCGAGAACCCCCAAAGCGCCGCGTACTTTCCCTTGGTCCACTACTCCCCCGAGTGGCAGGCGCTCACGTATGCCTTCACCCGAAGCATTCCCGCCCGGTTCATGGACCTGCCACAAGCCTATCAGCTCGAGCAGC
>JACDAU010000502.1 GCA_013695265.1 Chloroflexia bacterium | reverse complement strand
CTCATACTTCGCACCCGGAACAGCAAGGCGCTTACCTTTGCGGACTACTCTCCACAAACTGTCCGGTAGTGAAGGCACGGAGACCTGCCCCTAACCGGCTCAAGGGTGGTGCCCAGCGCTGTAAATCGCCCGACCGTGTGAAAGACTGATACCAGACAGGGATAGACTCCGACGCTCTTCACCCCTAAGTCGGCATTATCCTCCAATGTGTTCGTCCGCCACTCCCCGTTCCCGACAACCTAACGATTAGTCCAAACGCAGGTGATCGCCGGTGATCCTGTTCTTCGTGTCAACCTGACACGTCTCTGCGAAGCTTCAGAATACGCTATACGTAAAGTACGCTGCGATTGCCGACGCGAGCCTGCTGCGATGCGGCACGAGATCCACGCCGCCACAACCTGGACAACTGGGATCACCCCATCGGTTGCTGGCGAGTGCCGATCCCGCGAGGAGAGTGCCGCACGGCCTGCACCGGTATGAGCTTCCCTGTTGCTTCACCGCCCACAACCTCACACATCTGACTATTGCCTCTTCCACATTCTACACCAGCTACCTCCCCGCTGGGCTCTGCGCCGCACGATACAACGGTAGGATGCTCGTGAGTGACGCATGCCAGAAGGGATTCTTTACGGTCTGTTCACGCCGCACTTGTTGCCAGCACGCTGTGCTCGGCGCACACTAGACAAGTCTACTGCTCTCTGAACGTAGTTCGATTCGCGCCTGGGCAACGCCCGAACAGTGACCATCACCACACGGAGGTACTTGCGAGCTATGACCAGACTGAACTCCCGAGCCCATCTGGCTGCCCTGATCCTCGTGGTGCTAGGTCTCGTTACGCTTGTTTCCGAGGCGTCAGCGGACGCCATCGACGTTGCGGTGTGTGGCAAGATCACTCGATTTGCCTCGTCCAGCGCCGCCGCGAGCGGCATGCTCGTGATCGGTGGCGATCGATTCGTGCTTCCTGCTGGCGCAGTAGTGGAAGACGAGATAAGCGTCGGTCCGACAACCTGCCTGCTCCTTACCTTCGACGCGACCGGCACGATAGCGCGCGTTTCCATCGCGGCGGAACGGGCTGAACCCGTGCGGCCGATTCAACGCGCCCGTGGAAGCGATACTGCTGGTGATGTAAACACGGGGACCGGATCTGCGCGGCCGCAGGCACGCATTCTGCCTGCGGAACCCTCTACACCTCGGCCCGCAGCGCACGACCGATCCACCGGGGGCCAGGGTGACCTACCGGTGACCGGCGGCAGCGCACCCAGCGGTCCGGTCTACGCGATCGTCTCGCTCGCCACGGTGCTGCTCGCGGGGTTCGGTGTCTTTTCAGCGCGGCGAGGCATCTAAGCACTTGTGCATAAGAAAGGCACCGTTCCGATATACGGGAGATGACGCCGTTCATAGGCTTCTACCGGGAAAAGCGAGCCAAACTAATGGTCATGTGCTTAGTCCGCGTAATGGTGTACGCTGATGCGCAGCGAACCGTAACCGCACAGCGGGCCTTGCCCCGCCCGCACTGAGAAGCGCAAGCATTTAAGCAGATGTCGTGTCAACCGCCCTTTGGAGTCCACGATGCAGCCCATTTTCTTCGCCACTCCATCCGAGTTCCACGCGTGGCTCGAAGTGCATCACACAACTTCGCGTGAGCTCCTGGTCGGCTACTACAAGAAGGGTTCAAGACGACCGAGTATTACGTGGCCGGAGTCGGTAGATCAGGCTCTTTGTTTCGGCTGGATCGATGGCGTCCGCAAGGGCCGTGATGCGGAAAGCTACACAATCCGGTTCACTCCACGCAAGCTCCGCAGCACGTGGAGCGCCGTCAACATCCAGCGGGTAGAGGCGCTCACAAAGTTGGGGCTGATGCACCCTGCAGGACTCCTGGCGTTTGAGGCACGATCGGAAGAAAAGTCGCGGACGTATGCATACGAGCAAGTGTCATCGCCACGGTTGGACGAGGCGCACGAGGCATTGTTCCGAGCCAATGTCAGAGCTTGGGATTTCTTTCAAGCGCAACCGGCGTGGTATCGCAAAGCGGCCGCCTGGTGGGTGGTCTGTGCAAAGCGGGAGGAAACGAGACTGCGGCGACTTGACTCACGAATTGAGGACTCTGAGCAGGGCCGGACGATCCGATCCTTGACCCGTCGATCTCCGTCGGCTTGACCTGTACAACCTCCGTCGTAGGCGGCTCGCACCAACCTTGAGGTATGTCGAGATGTGCGGGCCGGGAACGCTCGGACGCGGGCGTCGCAGCAGGAAGGCGAGACAAACTGGAATGAAATGGAGAGCCTGCCGTGCTCACCGAGCCGTGCCTCAGGCGGAGACTTCTTGTGGGATGCCTTCGGTGATTGCAGCGCCAAGTGCGCGCAGCCGATCTATGAAATGCTCATAGCCTCGTTCCACCCAGTGCACGCCACTAATTCGGCTGGTACCGTCCGCACACAGAGCCGCGATCATGAGCGTCGCGCCCGCACGCAGATCGGGTATCTCAAGGTCGCTGGCATACAGCGGGGTACAGCCACGGATCCGGGCGGCGTGAAAATAGCTCGGATCGTCGTCCGACTCGTTCCAGTTGTATCCGTGCGCTGGCACGGGAGGATTCACTAGTGCGATATCGCCGCCCATCTCATTGAGTTGGCTGGTGTAACCAAGTCTATTTGGGAAGATTGTCTCGTGGACGATGCTTTCACCGTGCGCCTGCGTAAGCAGAACCACAAACGGAGCCTGCCAGTCCGTCATGAAACCTGGATGAGCCTCGGTGGTAACATCGACCGCGACGAGCGGCCCACCACGCCGCACACGCAGGCCCTCGGGATGCGCGTCAACCCGAACGCCCGCTTCCGTCAGCTTCGCGACGAGCGCGGTCATTTCAGTAGCCCTCGCTCCATCCAAAAAGATGTCACCATCGGTCGCCGCCGCGATGGACGCGAAGGTGCCCGCCTCAATGCGGTCGGGCATCACGGTATGGTGCGTTCCGAACAACCGCGGCACGCCGACGACCTCGATGATCCTCGGAGCCCTTCGGCGTATGCGTGCACCCATGGAGTTGAGCATTGCGATCAGGTCGTCGACCTCTGGCTCCTGCGCGGCATTGGATATGATTGAGTTACCGTCCGCAGTCACGGCGGCAAGCAATTGATGCTCTGTGCCCATATGCGAGTTCTTGCTAAACGTATACTCGCAGCCCCGAAGACGTCCACACGTTGCATTGTAGTACGCGCCGTCGTATTCGAGCTTCACCCCGAACGGAATCAGACCTGCGACGAGACGATCTACTGGCCGGTGTCCGATGCGGTCACCGCCAGGGTTGGGCACACTTGCCTCACCGCACCGGGCGATCAGTGGGGCCAACACTGCAAAGGACGCGCGGATCTTCGCCGCGACGTCGATACCGACCCGAACCGGGCGAAGGTTCACCGAGCAGATGCGGAGCGTGTGCGGACCGTTCCACTCGACTTCTACGCCGAGCGATCGTAGTAGCCCGGTCATTACGCCAACATCACTGATCCGTGGGACATTCGAGAGGAGCACGTCCTCTTCGGTCAGAAGTGCCGCCGCCATCATCTTCAAGGCGGCGTTCTTTGCTCCAGCTATCCGCACCTCACCACGCAGAGAAGAACCCCCGCGTACTTGAATCTCATTCATCTAAACCCCCATACACCGGCCATCGGTTCATGGCCAGTGTGTCATACCACTGTACCCCAGTCAAGGCAACGGCAAGGTACGCTCCACGATTGTTAACGCAACGTTATCGCCTTGAGAATCGCATAGACACCAAGCAGGATGCCGCCTGGATCGCTCGATTGCATAGAGCCAGGCTAGCGACTAGTAGTCTGTGACGGGTGATTTCATCATCAATGACTTCGTCGGGTATGCTTGTGCCTATTAGTACTACAACGACGTTTCACGCTGTTCGAGCCTGCGTTTGGCGTGGGAGCGTTTGGCGCGCTCGTTGCGTGCCTGTGTGTCCTGGAGCCACTGGAACAACTCCTCGCGGCTGCACTCTCTTTTCGGCAGCAGCTCTCGTAGCACCCGGCTGATCTGCTGGCGCGTAATCCGGGGCATCTTTTCCCCCCCAAGCCTGCTGCAGACTCAGCAGGAACGCCCCGGCCAGCAATGCCAGCGTGATGTGATGCTGCCAGCCCGTCCAGCCCCGCACCTCGTACTCATCCAAACCTGTCTCGCCCTTGCTCGTCTGAAACTCCGTCTCCACCGTCCATCGCAATGCACCCACCCTCCCAAGCTCTCGGAGCGCTGTGTCGTTGGGCGCGTTCGACAAGTAGTACTTCGGCTCGGTCCCATCCACGTTCGTGCGCAGCACCAGCCAGCACTCCCTGCCCGGTAGTTCGTCCCTACTCTCCCACACCCGAAGAGATGCGAACCTGTACACCCTCGGCCCTTGCGACCCCTGTGCTACCTCCAAGTGCTGCCACGCTGCCCCGTCTAATTCCTCGTCTATCTGCCGCACCGTCTTTGGTGTACCGTCCCCTACTACCCGCGGCACTGTAGGTTTTCTCCCGTGTCCGCTGTACTCAGGAAGGGCAACCTCCACACGCTCTTCCCACACCAGCGTGTTCGAGGGTACTTCCAGAACGTACCACCACCCGTCTGCATCCAGCACGTCCCGGAGCTGTGGCACCTGCCCGTATGCCTCGTCGCCCGTCACCCACTTGCCGTCCAGATGCCCCCAGGTCTTCGCCTGCCGCAGCATCGAGAGTGCAAGCTCCGCTTTGGTCTGGTAACCTACCTCCGGAGGTACTCCCGCATCCCGACACCTCTGGGGATCCTCGATCCACTTCCGCGGCAGATACAGCCTCTTGTCTACCAGCAGGTGCCCGCGCGAGCTCGCGTATCCCAAGAACACCCCCATCTGGCAGTTCGCGACCTTGCCGAGGGTCCCACAGTACTGCCTGGCCACACCCACGCTCTTCGTGCCCTGCTTGGGAA
>JACDAU010000500.1 GCA_013695265.1 Chloroflexia bacterium | reverse complement strand
GTGTAGAGGTGAACGACCTGCCCCAGGGCGCAATCGTGCAAGCGAAGCTGGATGGGAAGGACGCACTCGCCGCAGACGACGCCGCGTGGCACGTGGACACACAAACCGCGCCGACCCGTGTGCTGCTCTATGGCGCAGAAAGCCGCTTCCTGGAGCGCGCGCTTGCCCTGCTGCCAAACGTGAACGTCTTCGAGGCGAAGCCGAGCGCTGCGGTCGAGGCTGGCTACGACGTGTACGTCATCAACGGCCCACTGCCCGCACAATTGCCGCCAACGGGAAACCTGCTGCTCCTCGGCCCCACGAACAGTGCGTTACTTCCTGTTTCCGGAACCGTGAAGGGGCTCGCGGTGACGAGCCAGAACGCGGACAACCTGCTGCTGCGCTTCGTGGACCTTCGCAGCACGAGCGTTGCGAGCGCGAGCCGTCTTGCCCCACCCAACTGGATGGAAACGCTCGCCTCCTCGGGCAACGTACCACTGCTGACCGCAGGGGAAAACAACGGCCGCAAGGTGGTCGCGCTCGCGTTCACCCCTGAGAACTCCGACTTGCCGTTGCAGGTGGCGTTCCCCGTGCTCGTCGACAACCTGCTGCGCCATCTGCAGCCACCTGCCGCCGCCGGGGTGGGTTCCCACCGGCCCGGCGAGACGGTCCAACTGTCGCCATCAACAACTCAGCGGACGGTAGTCGCGCCGGATGGTCGGCGGTCCCCAGTGGCCCCAGGCGAGGCGTCGTATGCGTCCACGACGGCTCCGGGCGTGTACGAAGTCCGGGGCGAGGGAGGGAAGATCCTCACCCGCTTCGCGGTGAACGCAGGCAGCGCGAACGAGTCGCGAATAACCGCACGCGACGGCGCACCGCTGGCAACGAGCGGCGCTGCCGCAGCAGACACGCCACAGCAAACGCCACGAGCAGAACGTTGGTGGCCGCTCGCAGCGGTAGCGCTCCTCGTGCTCCTGGCCGAGTGGTGGCTGTACGGACGCACACAGACGCGCGGCCTCCGGGGCCGCAGGAGCATGGCATGAGGCTGCTCTTTTCCGAACCGCGCGCGCTGCTCCTCCTGTTTCTCGTGCCGCTGGTCGTCTTGCTCGGCGTGCGCGCCCTCTCTCGGACCCGGCGCTCCGGGTTCATCATCGGGCTGCGCTCTGTCGCGGTCGTGCTACTCATCCTCGCACTCGCGGGGACGGCGCTTGGTCTGCCGGAGCGGGATCTCTCGGTCGTGTTCCTCGTCGACGCATCGGATAGCCTCGGCTCCACCGGCAGGACAGGTGCCGTCGATTGGGTGCGCGAGTCGTACGAATCGGCGGGTGGCGCGGACAAGGCGGGGCTGGTGCTTTTCGGCAAGGAGCCGCTCGTGGAGCAGGACGTCGGCGCGCCGGGTGATCTCTCGCAGCTCCTGTCACGGCCCGACGCAACCGCCACGGATATCCCAGCGGCGATCCGGCTCGCGATTGCGCTGTTCCCGGAAGGGACACAGAAGCGCATCGTGCTCGTCAGCGATGGCAACAACAACGTGGGTGACATCGAGGAGGCAGCACGGCTCGCGGAGACGGCGGGCGTGCAGATCCAGACGCATACGCTTGGCGCCGAGCTCCAGGGCGACGTACTCGTCGAGTCCGTGCAGGCGCCTCCGAGGGTACGCGCTGGGGAGGGCTTCGAGATCGAGGTCACGGTCCGTAGCACGGAGGCGCGCAGTGGCACCCTGGAAGTGCTCGGCGACGGCCGGGTAATCGCTCAGCGGCCCGTTGACCTGGAGCCCGGCGCGAACTCCTTCGTCGTGGCGGTCGGGAAACAGGCTCGCGGTTTCCGACGCTGGCGAGCGCGCGTGATTGCGGGCGGTGACACCGTCGCGCAGAACAATCAGGGCGACGGCTTCACGTACGTCGAATCGCCACCACGCGTGCTCGTCGCGGAGGGCGAGGCAGGCGAGGGACGGAACCTCCGGGCCGCCCTGAAGGCGACCGACCTGGACGCCACACTCATTAACGTTTCCGCTCTGCCGACCAGCCTGACGGCGCTCAGTGAATACTCGGCGGTGGTGCTCGTGGACGTGCCGCTCGCCGCGCTTCCTGATCAGGGAAAGCTCTTGCAGACGTACGTGCGTGACCTTGGCAGGGGGCTTGTCGCGGTTGGGGGCGAGGACTCGTACGCGCTCGGCAACTACTTCGACTCCCCGCTGGAAGCGACGCTCCCGCTCGACTCCCGCCTCAAGAACAAGAGGGAAGAACCAGCGGTTGCGATGGTCATGGTGATCGACAAGTCCGGCAGCATGGCCGCTTCGCACACCGGCGAGGGACCGGACGGCTCGTTTCAGGCACCCGGTTCGGCGCCGAAGGTCGATGTCGCGAAGGCCGCGGCGATCCAGAGCGCGGAGCTTCTGGGACCGGACGACGAGTTCGGGGTGGTCGCGTTCGACACGGCCGCCCGGTGGGTGGTGCGCACCGCGCCGCTCACGGACAAGGCCGACGTCAGTAACCGCGTCGCCGGCATCCAGGGTGGAGGTGGCACGAACATCTACAGCGGGCTAGCGGAGGCCATTGAAAGTCTCAAGAGCAGTAAGGCAAGCATCAAGCACGTGATCCTGCTCACGGACGGCTGGAGCAACGTCGGTGACTACGACAAGCTGCTCGGCGAGGCGCGCGCGAACGGCATCACCGTGAGCACGGTCTCCGCAGCCGGTGGCTCGCCAGAGCTGCTCCGGTCCGTTGCGCAGAAGGGGAACGGCACGTTCTACGTCGCGAACAACAACGCCGACATCCCGAAGATCTTCGTCAAGGAAACGAAGACCCGCCTCCGTCGGTACATCCAGGAAAAGGAGTTCGTACCCACGATCACCGCGCCAAGCCCGGTACTCAAGGGGCTCACCAGCGTCCCCAGCCTGCTCGGGTATGTCGGCACGACGCCAAAGTCCACCGCATCCGTGGCACTGTCTTCCACGGAGCGCGACCCCGTGCTCGCCCAGTGGCAATACGGCCTCGGCCGCTCCGTTGCATGGACCTCCGACGCCAAAGCCCGCTGGTCGCGAAACTGGATTGGCACGCAGGAGTACGCACGCCTGTGGTCACAGTCCGTTGGCTGGGTGCTCGCCCGACCCTCCGAGAACCTCCAGGTGCAGATCGCGCACGCGAACGGTGAGGCGACGGTGGAAGTGGACGCTCTGCGGCCCGACGGTGCGTACCTGAACGGAGCACGGGCGACGGTTGGGGTCGTCTCGCCCAGCGGGAAGGTAACCGAGGCGCCCCTTACGCAGACCGCGCCCGGCCGCTATGTGGCGAAGGTTCCCGCCAGCGAGCCCGGCTCATACATCACTTCCGTCTCGCTCGCGGGCGCCGGACAGGTGACGCAAGCGCCGACGACGGGGTTCGCGGTTGGGTATTCACCGGAGTACCGCGCGCTCGGGCCGAACAAGGCGGCACTCGCGGGTGTTGCCCGGACGACCGGTGGGCGAGAGATCGCACCGCCGGAGGAAGCATGGACCCATGATCTCGCGGCGGTACTGAGTACCCGCTCTCTCACGTGGCCGCTGATGTTGTTCGCGCTCCTGCTGCTGCCAGTCGAGGTCGCGTTCCGCAGGCTGAAACTCGGCGCGCTTCCCGTCCCTCCGGCGGTCGTGCGTCGTAGAGCGGCAACCTCGCAAACCACAAGCTCCGTAGCGCCACCGACGAGCGGGGAGACAGTGCGTTCTCCGCTTGCTGAGGCCGCCCCAGTGTCTGAGCCAGTCAAACCGCCGCCGGACGAGCCACAGGAAGATGACGCGCTCACACGCCTGCGCTCCGCCAAGCGCCGGGCGGGTAAGCGATACCAGTGAGTCAGGCTAACTCGGGCGGAAAGGTAGCGCTTATGGCCTTCCGAGCCTACGAGGAATCCGTGGTCGGGGTTACGGATCCCTCACGGAGTTCGGGACGACATGCATCTGGGTTCAACCGGATGGCGTATCAGATGATCACCGTGACGGCGGTGCGTCCTCGATCTCAGGCAGCGGTGGAAGCAGATCCAACGTCTCCAAGCCGAAGAGACGCAAAAACTCGAAGCCCGTACCGTACAGGATCGGCGTCCCCGGCGCTTCGGACCGGCCAACCTCCTCGATCAGACCCCGTGAGGACAGGTTGCCCAGCACACCGGAGCAATCGACGCCCCGCACCGCCTCCACCTGAGCGCGGGTGACGGGCTGCTGGTACGCCACGATCGAGAGGGTTTCCAGTGAGGCAGGCGATAGGCGTTGTGGGGTCGGTAGCCCCGCGAGCCGCTCCACCGCCCGTGCTGCCGATGGCGCGGATACGAGTTGCCACTCGTCGGCGTGCTCATGCACCCGGACCCCCCGGTCTATCAGCGTCTCTCGTAGCGAGCACAGCGCGTCGAGCACCTCCCCGCGCGGCACGTCTAGCGCCGAGGCGAGTTCCGCGGGCGTGACCGGTCGGCCCGCGGCGAATAGTAGCGCCTCGACCAGTACGCCGAGGTCCACTC
>JACDAU010000492.1 GCA_013695265.1 Chloroflexia bacterium | reverse complement strand
CAACCAGGAGGCCGATAAGCTCTTCGCGAACTTCAGCCAGGGCGGAACCGCCGCGACGGGCAACTTCGACATGGTGGGCTACACCACCGGCATTACGCCGCTCGACCCGGACCTGACCGCGTTTTACGCGACCACACAGATCCCGAGCAAAAAGAACGGCGGGGTTGGCGGCAACAACGCCCGCTATAGCAACCCGGCGCTGGACAAGCTCCTCAAGCAGCAAGTGATCGAGGTGGACGAGGCAAAGCGCCAGCAACTGCTCGATCAGATCCAGAAGACCGTGCTCGACGACGCACCGCTGTTCTACATCTACGACCGACTGACGATCGACGCGTCCGGTCCGAGGGCAAAGGGAATAGTGTCTGATCCCGTCGCGGGCTTCTGGTGGAACACTGAGGACTGGTCCGTCTCGGAGGAGGAGTAGCGACTTCAACTCCAAACTGGGGCCAACACGGGGGGTGGGCAACCGCCCCACCCCCCGTTCGACCATCCGTTTCCTGGAGGTAAACGATGGGCACGTACATCATCCGGCGACTGCTGACGGCCATCCCTCTGATGATCGCGATCAGCATCGTGCTGTTCTATCTGATCTTCGCCCTTGGCGACCCGCTCGCCCGCCTCAACCAGAACCCGCGCACCACCCAGGCGGACATCGCGCGCATGCAAGCGCTCTACGGCCTCGATAAACCACTCCATTTTCGCTACTACTACTGGCTGCGAAACACCTTCAAGGGCGACTGGGGTGAGTCGATGGTCACTCGGCAGGCCGTGATCCCAACGATCCGCGACCGGCTCGGCAACACGCTGATCCTCACGGGCGCGGCGTTTATGCTGACACTCGTCATCGCGATACCGATTGGCTTAATATCCGCGCTAAGACAATACTCGTGGTTCGATCACCTGGCTACCGGCTTATCGTTTATCTTCTACAGTTTCCCCGTGTTCTTCCTGGCGTTCATGCTCGTCTACGTCTTCTCAGTGAAGTTCGGCGACTGGGGGTTACCCAAGCTGCCCTCGGGCAAGATGTATGATGTGCGCGGAGACCGCACCCTGGTGGAGCTCGCGAAGCACCTCATCCTGCCGGCGCTCACGATCGCGCTCATTAGCGCGGCGGTGTACGTGCGTTATCTGCGGGCGAGCATGCTTGAGGTGCTCGGGCAGGACTACATCCGCACCGCACGTTCGAAGGGCTTGGCGCACGCCATCGTCGTGCGACGGCACGCGCTGAAGAACGCAGCTCTGCCCCTGGTCACGCTGGTGCTCCTGCAAGTCGCCACGCTCTTCTCCGGGGCGGTCGTGACGGAGACGCTGTTCGCCTGGCCAGGAATGGGGCTGCTCTTTATCCAGTCAGCCGAGGCGGTCGATTACCCGGTCCTGATGGGCATCCTCGTGATAGCTTCCGGCCTCGTGATCCTCTTCAACCTGGTGGCTGACATTGTGTACGCGTTCCTCGACCCGCGCATCCGGTACGGCTAACGACCCGCGTCCGAAGGGGGGAAAGACATGGACAATTCTCGTACAGGCGCTCAGCCAGGGACACAAGAGACGCGTGCTGGCAAGCTGGATGAGTTGCGGGCGGAGGAAGCGGTAACGCGCGAAACACTAGGGCCGTGGAAAATCGCGCGCCGAAACTTCTTCAAGCACAAGCTCGCGGTCGCCAGCCTGGTGTTCTTCGTCCTGCTCGTGACAACGATCTTCGTCTGGTCGGCCATCCTGCCAGCCGATGCGTCGCAGCGCACCGACCTCCTCGCGATCCGTGATGGACCCTCACTGGCGCACCCAATGGGCACCGACAACGTGGGGAGTGACGTGCTCAAGCGTATCGTCCTCGGCGGACGGCTCTCGCTCACCGTCGGTCTCACCGCGATGCTTATCTCGATCACGATCGGCACGCTCGTCGGGTCGATCGCGGGATTCTACGGGGGCGTCGTCGACAACATCCTGATGCGCATCGTGGACATGATGCTCAGCATCCCGCTGCTCTTTCTGCTGGTGGTGCTGGCGGCGGTGCTCGGGCCGAGTGTACGGACGATCATTGTAGTAATCGGCATCGCGAGCTGGATGGACGTGGCGCGTATCATTCGAGCGAACTTCCTCGGCTTGAAGAACAAGGAGTT
>JACDAU010000472.1 GCA_013695265.1 Chloroflexia bacterium | reverse complement strand
CCATCCGCACCCACCAACGCCTGATCGTCGTAGAAATCGCCGTGAACAACGCCCTGCGTGGCATTTGCGGTGTCGAGGGCGGTGATGATCTTCGTGGCGAGTTCACGCACCGATTCCGCGATCTGCGGAACGAGCTGTCCCACCGAACGCGCCGCAGCGAGCACCGAATCCGCCTCGCGAACGGCGGGACGGTGGAGCCGAACGCCGGTCGTGTGCAGATGTGCCAGGGCTTCCGCGACCGGTCCCATCCACCCGTTGTACTCCGCCGTGCCCCGCAGGACCGCCAGGGGCGCCCCGCGCGCCTCGGGGTGAACAAGCATTCGCAAATCGGGCAGGTAGGTGACGGGCACTGGCGTGACGACTCCGGCTGTGGCCAGCGCGTGGCCGATCGAGAACAGGGCAGTCCCGCGGTCGTCCGTTTGAAGCTTGCCGTAGAGCGCCCCGTGCCGAAGCTCGTAGCGCAGCAGCGCCTTGCGGCCGGGCTTGTAGCGTATCAGCTCGGGCGTGTCCCGCACCTCCTCGCCCAGCAGTCGGCGCATCTTGGAGCGTGAGGCCGCGCGCACGAGCGCCGGCAGCCGGGAATCAACCGGGTACAACTGCACCACCGCGCCGATTTGCGGCAGATACGCCGCCCGCTCCGTCGGCGCACCAGGGTGTCGGCGTGCCGCGCGCGCGACAAGGTGGCCCAGGGAGCGCCTGCACCACAGGGTCCGCGCGCCTCCATCCGCGTAGAGCATCGCGTGCGCGAGCGTTTCGATGCGTTGGCCAGTCTCCGCATCGCGCAGAGCGAGCTGATACAGCACCCGGCAGCTCGTGCCTGGCTTGTAGCGCACGTATTGTGGCCGGCACGCCTCCAGGAGCAGGGCGCCGCTTGCACAGTCCGGCAGCGATAACCGCAGCAACTCGGTCATCTGCTGCTCGTCGAGCGCCGCCCGCACACCGGGCAACCCGTGATCTTCGGGCAGTACGGGGATCATACGAACGCATGGGCCGGATCGCCACGACCCACCAGCCGTGTGTCGAACTGCCGATCGTACAATGCTCGATACCGCCCACCAGCAGCCAGCAGATCCTCATGCGTGCCGGACTCCACTACGCGGCCCTCATCGAGGACGAGGATGAGGTCGGCGCGGCGAACCGTTGCGAGCCGGTGGGCGATGACGAGCGCGGTCCGTCCTTCGAGCAGCCGGTCGAGCGCCTCCATCACCAGGCTCTCCGACTCCGCGTCCAGCCCGGTCGTCGGTTCGTCGAGCAGGACGATCGGCGCGTCCTTGACCAGAGCGCGAGCGATCGCGAGGCGCTGGCGTTGCCCGCCCGAGAGCGTCACCCCGCGCTCGCCCACGCTCGTGTCGTACCCTTCGGGAAGCGACACTATGTGGTCGTGTATCCGCGCAGCGCGCGCCGCAGCCTCCAGATCCACGACCGTCGCCTCGGGCTTGCCGTACAGGATATTCTCCCGGATCGTGCCGCTGAAGAGCATCCCATCCTGCGGCACGACGGCGATCTGGTCGCGCAGCGATTTGAGCGTGTAGTCGCGCACGTCTCGCCCATCCACCTCCACCACACCCGAGGATGGATCCCACAGGCGTGGGACGAGCCCGAGCAGCGTGGACTTGCCAGCGCCGGTTGGGCCGACGAGCGCGACCGTCTGCCCCGGAGCAATCGCGAAATCAATCTCGCGCAGCACCGGTCGGCCTGGTTTGTACTCAAACGTCATGTCCCGAAATCGGAGCGCACCCTTGAAAGCGCCGCTGCTTCTGGGCGCCACAACCCAGCCGTCCCACACGTCGGACGCCTGGTCCAGAACATTGGTGATGCGCTCCACACAACTATCGGCCTTCGTTGCTCGCTCCGCCACGCGCGAGATGCGCCGTAGCGGGCGGTAGAAGCTCTGCATGTACGAGACGAACACGATCAGCTCGCCTGGTGTGAGCCGCCCCGCGATCACCTGCAACGCCCCAAGCCAGAGGGTGACGGCGGTGCCCACCGCGAGCGAGAGCTCGACCGCGCGGTTGAGTTGCGCCTCCAGCCGCGTGGCCTTCAACCCACTGCGCAGGCTGCGCTTGTTGAGCCCACGCAGTCGTTCATCCTCCTCGTCTTCCCGCGCGAAGAGCTGCACGATGTGTATCCCGTTGAGCGCCTGGTGAAGGCGTGATGCCAGCTCGCCCTCGCGCTTGCGCTGCTTGCGGGTGGCATCGCGGATTCGGCCCGAATACACGGTAACGAGCGCGAACACGACCGGGATCACAACCACGGATGCGAGAGCGAGCCGCCACTCCATCCAGAACATCACCGATACGAAGCCGACGAGTACGACCACCTCCGAGATGAACGAGAGCATCGATGCGACCAGCAACTCCCGCAGCATATTGACGTCACCAGTCAAACGTGTTAGCAGGTCTCCCGTGCTGCTTTTCGCATGGAAGCTCAACGAGAGTCGCTGCATATGAGCG
>JACDAU010000462.1 GCA_013695265.1 Chloroflexia bacterium | reverse complement strand
ACATCCGCCCGCGCGGCCCGACCGGTAATCGCGCTAATCATCGCGGTCGCCATTGTGATGCCTGCACTCGGTCCATCCTTCGGGATCGCACCCTCCGGCAGGTGGATGTGCCAGTCGGTCGTCTCCTGAAAGTTGAGCGGGATCTGCAACTGCGCGGCGCGGGAGCGCGCCACACTGAGGGCTGCCCGCGCGGATTCCTGCATGACGTCGCCAAGTCGGCCAGTGATGGTGAGCCCGCCCTTTCCCGGCAGCGTCGCTACCTCGACCGGCAGCAGCGTCCCGCCGATCTCCGTCCAGGCCATGCCCATCGCGACGCCAACTTGATCGGTGCGCGAACGCACGTCTTGCAGCTTGCGCGGCGGCCCGAGGTATTCTTCTAGCAAGTGAGGGGTGACGCGCATCCGCGCCGTGCGGCCGCTTACTACCTTTCGCGCCGCTTTGCGGCAGACTGCGCCTAGCTGCCGCTCCAGGTTGCGAACTCCCGCCTCTCGTGTGTAGAACCGAATAAGGTGCCGGAGCATCTTCTCGGACACTTCCAGGTAGTGCGCCTCCAGCCCGTGCGACGAAATCTGCCGGGGCAGCAGGTAGCGCCTGGCGATCTGGACCTTCTCGTCTTCCGTATATCCGCTGAGATGTACAATCTCCATCCGGTCGAGCAGCGGGCGCGGGATCGTGTCGAGGCTGTTCGCCGTGGTGACAAACAGCACCTTCGAGAGGTCGAAGGGCGCCTCCATGTAGTGGTCGACGAACGTCTTATTCTGCTCCGGGTCTAGTACCTCGAGCATTGCGGCGCACGGATCGCCCTTGAAGTCCGAACTCATCTTGTCGATCTCGTCGAGTAGGATCACGGGGTTATCAGACTTTGCCTGTCGCAGGCCGTGGATCAGCCTGCCGGGCAGCGCGCCGACGTACGTTCGCCGGTGGCCTCGCACCTCCGCCTCGTCGCGTACTCCGCCAAGGCTAATTCGCACGAAGCTGCGCCCTAGCGAGCGGGCGATGCTTTGTCCCAGGGAGGTCTTCCCCACGCCGGGAGGACCAACCAGACAGAGGATCGCACCCTTGAACTCCCCGCCGGTCCGGGCGGTCAGCTCCCGCACGGCGAGGAACTCCACGATCCGCTCCTTGACTTTCTCCAGCCCGAAGTGGTCCTCGTCGAGCACTGTCTCCGTGAACCCCAGATCGTAGGTGTCCTGGCTAGACGCGCTCCACGGAAGACAGAGGATCCAGTCGAGGTACGTTCGGATAACTCCACCTTCGGGAGAGGTGCTGGGCATGCGCTCAAGCCTGCCAATCTCCCGCAGGGCCTTCTCGCGCACTTCCTCGGGCAGGTTCGCCTCGTCCACTCTCGCACGCAGGGCGTGAATCTCGTTGCCGCCCTCGCCGCTCAGTTCATCATGAATCACCTTGAGCTGTTCGCGCAAGTAGTACTCCCGCTGGCTCTTATCGATCTGCTGGCGCACCTTGTTGCGGATCTTGTTCTCCAGGTCTGTAAGCTCGGCGTCCCCGCTCAGCGCTACGGCAAGCCGTTCCAGCCGGTCGACTGGGTGGACGGTGTCGAGGAACCGCTGACGTTCCTGCCACGTTTGAAGCAGTTCGTTTCCGAGAAAGTCCGCCAGCTCGCTTGGGTCTGGGTATCTCCCCAGTTCGGCGCGCACGTCGGCGACGCACTTTCCCTTCGCCTCCGCCTGGACGGTATACAACTCCAGGACGTGCTCGTACAGCAACTTCTCCATGGAGGAGTAGGCTTCGATGGGCTGGACCACCTCACACAGGGCCGTGTACCCGTCGGAGGACGTGTCTACCCGATGGATGTGCATCCGGCTGATACCCGTTACGCTGATCTGCATCGTGCCGTCGAATCGTGTTTCCCAGTTCACGACTCGCAGGAGCGTGCCAGCCTTGTTCAGGCCGTCTGGCAGGGGCTCGTCATCCTCGCCGTTGAACTGCGTACTCGCCACCATTAGCTGGTCACCCGCGATTACCTCCTCAACAACACTCAGGGAACGAGGGCGTCCAACGGTGAGCCGTGCCTCTCCACCGGGGAGGATAACGGTCTTCTTCAGCGGCAGAAGTGGGAACGTTTGGGCAGACAGAGTCTTCATGGCAGATCCTCTACATCGAAGCTACGATCCTCATTACATGCTATGGGTTGATGATGTCAGTGTAGGGAGGGGCCGTAAACGACCCTGAAAGTTGCGGTCATCATAAGTAAACAAACGGCAAACAAACAGCAGGGTAGCGTAGCGCAAAACTCCCATCTTGCGTCTATCGGACAGTCAGGGCTCTGCGGCAACACAACCCGCCGTCCTGTATCGGTAAGCACAAAAAGTTATCCTGAGCGCAGGCGGTGTCGTCGGGTCAGACGTAGGGGCGTTCAACTGAACGCCCGTGTAACACCACCACGCCCCTGCCAGAGCATCAATGCTTACGACCACGGCGCTACAGGCGCAAAGGGAGATCTCAACAGGGCACGTCAATCACGAGTGCGAGCAATGGGCGTGCTCCACCGGTCAGGGATTCTGCAGATCTCCGCTCTGGCCGCCACTCTTTTGCACAAGGCGGACACCCTCGATACGCATGGCTTTATCGACCGCCTTCGCCATGTCGTAGATCGTAAGCGCCGCGACCGTGACGGCCGTGAGCGCCTCCATCTCGACGCCGGTCTGAGCGGTGATGCGCGCTGTCGCCCGGATCCGCACACCGGGAAGCGAATCGTCCATTACGAACTCAACATCTACCGAACTGAGAGCAAGTGGATGGCACAGGGGGATCAGTTCGCTCGTGCGCTTCGCCGCCATGATGCCTGCAATGCGTGCGGCACCGAGCACGGAGCCCTTCGGCAGATCCTCCGCTCGCACCCGCTTGAGCGTCTCAGGAGTCATCACCACGGCACCCTCGGCCACCGCAAGCCGACGGGTCATCGATTTTTCCCCGACATCCACCATGTGTGCGTCACCTTGTGCGTCCATATGGGACAGCTTCGACACCGCCTGGCCTCCTATGCGTCCGCGTCCAGGGCGAGCAGCACGGCGTCATAGATGATCGCCGGAACCTCGCCGCAACTGTATGGGATGTTCACCCGCTCCTCTCGAGTGTGCGCCCCGTGGCCCCAAACCCCGATATTGGCGACATCCACGTTCAACCCGCGAATGCGCTCGAGCGGAAGACTATAACCCGTAACG
>JACDAU010000458.1 GCA_013695265.1 Chloroflexia bacterium | reverse complement strand
ACATCCGCCGGGGCACTGAGCACGCTTCGTGGCCCGATGGGGAGAGCCGCCGCCAGCTCGGCGAACGCGCGGCACACGTGATAGATGACATCGTCGCCCGCCACCCCGAGCCATGCACGATCGCGGTTGTGTCCCACGGGGGCACGCTGCGGTGGGTCGTTGCGCACCTGATGGCCGGCACGCCGCTCGCACACCCCGATCACCGATTCGACAACTGCGCCGTCACGGAGGTGGTGCTGGGACACGGCGCGCCCCTCATCGCGTGCGCAAACGACGCGACGCACCTCGCGGAGATCGAGCAGGAAGAAGCGTATGCCGACCAGGACCCGTGATTCCCAGCATCCTCTTTCGCCAGATCGGGTAACACAGACCGGTGCCGCGTGGGTACGTCTGGACGATGGAGATTGCTCTCCAGCGGAGCTAGGAGCCAGACTCCACCGGGAAGCCCTGAAATCTGCGCTGCATCACCGCAAGTGCCTCTGGATTGTTATCGATGAGGATGAAGCTGCGGCCCAGTGCGTGCGCCGCGAGGCCAGTCGTTCCGCTGCCTGCGAAACAGTCGAGCACGGTGTCTCCAGGGTTTGATGAGGCCCGGATGATGCGTTCGAGTAGCCGCAGTGGCTTCTGCGTTGGGTAGCCCGTCTTCTCCTTGCCGGTGGGGCTGACGATCGTAAGAAACCAGGTGTCGGTCGGGAGTTTACCGCGCGCCGCCTTCTCCGGTCCGGCGAGCTTCGGCGCCAAGTATGGAAGGCGCTCCATGTCGTGAGTATTGAAGGTGTACCGCTCCGGATCCTTCGCATATAAGAGGATGTTGTCGTGCTTCGGCGGCCACTTGCGGCTGGTGCGGCCGCCATAATCGTACGCCCAGATGATCTCGTTGAGGAAGCTCTCACGACCGAAGATCGTATCGAGCAACACCTTGCAGTAGTGCACCTCGCGGTAGTCGAGGTGGCAATACAAAGTGCCGTTCGGTGTAAGCACTCGATGGACCTCCCGCAGCCGCGGCTCCAGCCAGGCGAGGTAGTCGTCGTGGGCGTCCTGATACGCCATCGAACCTTCGGCATGGGTGCGGTACGTATGGCCGCCAAACCCCCGACGATCGCCTGCCTCGTCGCGCACCGTCCGAATCGAGGTGCGGCGCTGTGTCTTGCCGGTATTGAAGGGAGGATCGATATAGATCAGGGGGACCGAATCAGAAGGCATCGTCTGGAGTACGTCCAGGTTATCGCCGAGAAGTACCCTGTTCACGGTTGCGTCCTCGTCTCCAGGCGTCGCTCGCAGCGAAAGGGCACGAGGTGCTTATGCGCTCGCGGTCGCTGTACTCGGTCTGCGGCGTCACTCGACGGGGTAGCCGCGCTCCCGCCATTCGTTCATCCCGCCCTCGAGGTTGTACGCACTCTCCAGGCCGAGTGCGGAGGCCATCTCTGCCGCGACGGCGCTGCGGTGCCCCCGGGCACACGCGAACACCACGCGGTCGCCGGGACCGACGTACTGGCCGGGGCTGTTCAGGAAGGTTTGCAGGGGGACGTGCTTCGCCTGCGGCGCGTGGAAGTCCTCCCACTCGTCGGGCTCGCGCACGTCGATAAGCTGCGTACCCTCGTCCACCATTGTGCGCGCCTCTGCCGCGTCAATGCGCGCGAATGGCTCCTGGACGTCCTCGTCCTTGTACAGTTGAAAGCTCACGTTGTGTACCTCCCGATTGGCGCTGCCCCGTGCCGTGATTCCCTCGTATCCGCCCGATCCGCTAACAGCATCCTTTCGGTGCCTTCGCACCGCCCTTACGGGAAAGTGCTTCGCACTTTGCTGCTATCCGGGGCACCGGGGTCGGCCTCCGTGATGCGCAGCCCTTGCTCGCGCACCTCATCGTCGATGATCATGAACGCCCGCAGTACGGGCTTTTCCCGATCGGCAAGGGAGCAGATCAGGTAGACCGCATCTGGGTAAAAGGCAAGCCCACGGTCCGTTGCCGATGGGTATGCCTCTGTCGAGGGATGGGAGTGGTAGATCCCGTACAGAACCCACCCCCGGCCCTCGATGTCCATCATCGCCGCGAACTGCTCGGCTGGGTCCATCAGATAACGGACCTGCGGCGTCTCCGCCGTGTTCGCGATACGGTACGTCCGGTCCGGCCTGCTCTGGCCGCCGATCAGTCCGCAGACCTCGTCTGGCCAGCCCGCCTGGGCGTGCCCCACGATTTCCTCATACAGCGTGCGTGGCAATTCGACCATTTTGCCTACGACTTCTCGACTGGAACGCGAACGCTGGAGCCCCACTCCGTCCACGAGCCGTCGTAATTGCGCACGTCGGGATAACCGAGCAGGTACTTGAGCACGAACCACGAGTGGCTGGAGCGCTCGCCGATCCGGCAGTACGCGACTGTTTCCTTGTCTGGTGTGACGCCTTTGCCCGCGTACAGGCTGCGGAGGTCGTCGGCGGACTTGAAGGTGCCGTCATCGTTCACGGCCTGCCCCCACGGGATGTTGGCTGCGCCAGGGATGTGACCGCCGCGCTGTGCACCCTCCTGCGGTATGCCTTCCGGCGCGACCAACTCGCCCGAGTACTCCTTCGGGGAGCGGACATCGACCATGTTCGCCTGCCCGATCTTCTGGAGCACCTCGTCGCGGTAGATGCGGATGCTCTCATCGGACTCGCCGGAGAAAGCATACTGCGCCGACTGGCTCTGTGGCACATCCGTCGTTAGCTCCCGACCCTCTGCGAGCCACTTCGCCCGCCCGCCGTTCATGACGCGCACGTCCTGATGTCCGTAGTACTTGAACTGCCAGAACGCCCACGTGGCGAACCAGTTATTGTTGTCGCCGTACACCACGACGGTGGTCTCCGGGCCGACGCCCGTCTGCCCCAGGAGCTGCTGCAAATCCTCTCTGGAGGCCATATCGCGCACCGTCGTGTCCTGGAGCTGCGTCTGCCAGTTGAGGCCGACCGCGCCGGGGATGTGCCCCTGATCGTACGCCCTGGTGTCAACGTCAACCTCCAGCAGCCGTACGTTCGGGTCGTTCTTGTGCTGCTCTACCCAGTCGGTCGTGACGAGCACCTCCGGGTGCGCGTACTGCTGCAAGGTCGGGTCGGTTGTTGCCTGAGTCATTGGTGGTTTCCTCCTTGTGTGCCTGGTGTCTGGCCCGTCCTGCGAGCGCGCGCGAGGATCGCCCCGGACCTATCCGACGAGTGCGGTCTCCTGTGGCAGGCCGCAGAACTCGACGTAGTCGATCGGCTCCGTGATCGTCGGCTGCTCGCCGCAGACCGGGCACTCCGGATCCTTGCGAAGCTTGAGCTCGCGGAACTCGAAGGAGAGGCCGTCGAAGATGAGCATGCGGCCGATCATCGGCTCCCCGATGCCGAGGATCAGCTTGATCGTCTCCAGCGCCTGCAGCGAGCCGATGATGCCTGGCAGCACGCCGAGCACGCCCGCCTCCGCGCAGGACGGCACCGCGCCCGCGGGCGGCGGCGTCGGGAAGAGATCCCGGTAGCAGCCATAGCCCGGCGCGTAGACCGTGAGCTGGCCATCGAAGCGCATGATGCTGCCGTCCACGAGCGGCTTGCCCTCCCAGTACGCCACGTCGTTTACGAGATAGCGCGTGGGAAAGTTGTCGGTGCCGTTCACGATCACGTCGTACTGGCTGATGATCGCGCGGGCGTTCGCGCTGGTCAGCGGCTCGTTGTGTGCGACGACCTCGACGGTGGGGTTGATGCGGTTCAGCGTATCGCGGGCGCTATCGGTCTTCGGCCTGCCCACATCCTCCACGCCGTGCAGGATCTGCCGCTGCAAGTTACTCACGTCCACTACATCGAAGTCGGCAATGCCGATCTTCCCGACGCCTGCGGCGGCGAGGTACATTGCTGCGGGGCTGCCAAGCCCGCCCGCCCCCACGATGAGCACCGTCGCGTTCGCGAGCCTGCGCTGACCCTTGCTGCCCACCTCCGGCATAATGAGATGCCGGTGGTATCGCTGCACCTGGTCGGGGGAGAGGCCCAGCGAGCCGCCAGCCATCGCGGGGAGGATGCCCAGCTTGTCGCCGTCCTTGACGCTGGTGTCGATGCCGCCGTGCCCCCGAACATCCTCGCCGTTCACGAACAGGTTGATGAAGCGGCGAACGGTGCCATCGTCTTCATAAATCTGGGACTCAATGCCAGGGTACGTCTGCTTGAGGTTCTGGAGCACCTCGCCAACCGTGCCGCCCTCAACCTGCACCTTCGATTGCTGCTCGGTGTAGGTCCGCAACGGCCCCGGTATCTGTACTTCTATCGCCATTTTACTCGCCAGCCTCTCTTGATAAATACAAACTACAAATGACTAATTCGCGCCCGATCATCGGACGTGCTTACTTCCAGAGCGCGGTGCTCAGATAGCGCGCGCCACCATCCGGCAGCAGTACGACGATCACCCCGCGCTCGCTCTCGGTGGCGACATCCAGCGCGCCCTTGAGCGCCGCCCCACTGCTCTGGCCGACGAACAACCCCTCGCGTTGGGCGAGCTG
>JACDAU010000445.1 GCA_013695265.1 Chloroflexia bacterium | reverse complement strand
CGCGGCGCTGGCCGCGGCGGGCGGCTTCGCCTACCCCGCCGCGGAGATCGAGCGGACCTGGAAGACGCTGCTGCTCAACCAGTTCCACGACATCCTCCCCGGCTCCTCCATCAAGGAGGTGTACGAGGACAACCACCGGGACATGGAAGGCGTGGTCGCGACGGCCACGTCTGTCCGCGACGCCGCGCTCGCACATCTCGCCGGGCAGGTCGCCCTCCCGGAGGGGGCGCAACGGCTCGCGCTCGTCGGCAACGCCGCCATCGTCCCGCGCCAGCTCTCCGTCGTGCTGCCGGGCGTGGACGCCTCCTCCTCCGTCACGGATGAGACAGGGGAGCCGTTGCCCACGCAGGCGACCGGTGAGGGGCTGCTCGTGCACAGCGCCGACCACGCGGTGGCAGGCGCCGGGTACATGACGCTCACGATCCTTCCCGGTGGAGAAGAGCCGGAGATGGATCTGAACGTTCTGGCCGAGGTGTCGGGCGAGGGTGCGATACTGGAGAACGACCAGCTACGCGTCGAGATCGGCGCCGACGGCGCCCTCGCACGGCTGCTCGACAAGGATTTGCAGCGAGATGTGCTGGAGGGGAGGGGCAACCAGCTCTGGGCGTATGTGGACAAGCCTCGTGTCTTTGACGCGTGGGACATCGACCAGGACTACGAGAACGAGGCCGAGGAGATCGGCGGCGTGACCGGGATCGAGGTCACGGAGACTGGTCCGCTGCGCGCGTCCGTGCGGGTGGAGCGGCGGTGGCGCGACTCGCGCATCGCGCAGACGTACCGGCTGCATGCGGGCTCATTGCGCCTGGACATCGAGACGCACATCGAGCTGCACGACCGGCAAGTGCTCTTCCGCGCGCTCTTCCCGCTCGCGGTACGCTCGCATGAGGCGTCGTTCGAGACGATGTACGGGGTGGCCCGGCGTCCGACGCACCGCAACACCTCGTGGGACGCGGCGAAGTTCGAGGTCGGTGGCCATCGCTGGGCGGACATGTCCGAGCCCGGCTACGGCGTCGCGCTGCTCACGGACGCGAAGTACGGGTACAGCGTCCACGATAACGTGCTTGGTCTCAGCCTCGTGCGCGGCCCGATCTACCCCGACCCGTGGGCGGACGAGGGCGAGCACCACTTCACGTACAGTCTTTTTCCACACATCGGTGACTGGACCGACGCGGACGTTGTGGCGGAGGCGCAGGCGCTGAACAGTCCGCTGGGTGCGGTGGTCGCCGCCCCTGGTGAGGGCAGCCTGCCGCTGGAGCAGAGCCTGGTGTCGCTCCCGGTCGAGGCGGGCCTGCTGCTTGACGCGGGAGTGACGCTTGGGCTCGGCGCGCTGAAGCGGGCGGAGGACGGCGCGGGACTGATCGTTCGGGTCTATGAGCCACACGGCGCGCGAGGTACGGCGATACTGGAATTCGGCGCCGAGGTCCGGAGCATCCGGAAGGTCAACCTTCTGGAGGAACCAATTGAGGACGACAAGGTCGAGGTCGAAGGCAGCACCGCGAGCCTGACCGTCCGGCCCTTCGAGGTCATCACGTTGCGGGTGGAGATGTAGGCGCGCACACCGCGACGAGCAACGAGATCCGAGTAAATGTCCGGGTGACCGTTGCTTGTTGCACCGTGCGGGGGGCCGGAACGCTTGACTCTCACCACGCGTGGGAGCCAGCCTGGCTTGAGATGAGCGGGGGAGCAGGCAAGATGTGCGGATGGTGCGGCGTCAGAGGAGGACTTCGCTTATCGGAACACTGGTAGAGGCGGTATAGAGAGCATCGGTGCAACACCCGCCTGCAGAAGCGCATCTGGGACGGTACCTTGGGAGTGCGGTCGAGTCCGGTGTACGTCTGTGGGCCGGGCTCAGCCGACCATGCGGTCGAACTCCCGTCGGATTACGCCGTAGCACTCGCACGAGGCGGCCTCCAGCCCCGCCCGGTCGGTCACTGCGATCCGGCCGCGCTTGTAGGATATCAGTCCCAGTTTCTGCAGGGAGCCCGCCGCCTCGGTGACGCTCGCCCGCCGCACCGCCAGCATCTGGGAGAGGAACTCGTGGGTGAGGGGAAACTCGTCGGAGCCCACGCGGTCGTGCGTCAAGAGCATCCACCGGGCGCATCGCTGCCTGATCGGGTGCGTCGCGTTGCAGGCGCTCGACTGCGCGATGAAGATGAACACCGCCTGCGCGTAGCGGCACAGCAAGGATGACAGGGGACTGTCGCCTCCGACCTCCCGCTTGAACGGGTCAGTGGCCATCCGCAGCGCGTCGCCCGGGACCTGCGAGAAGGCGCTCAGGGGCATGACGGCGCCGTGCAGGTAGGCTTTGCAACCCCAGCATCCCCTCGTTGCCCACCGTGGCGACTTCGATCACCGAGCCGTCCTGCATGGTCGTGACCAGCGAGAACACCCCGGTCGTGGGAAAATACACGTGCCCAATCGACTCGCCCGTCTCGTAGACCGTCTCCCTCTGCTCCATGCGCACCGCCTCGAGGTGTGGCCGCAGGCGCTCCAGCTCCCCCGGCGGCAGCGCGTCGAGCAAGCGGTTCCCTGAACGGGTGTGGGCACCCTCGGATTCTCGCATCACTCCTCCTCCAGGCAACGTCCCCGCCACCGAGCACGCACGCACTGTACCGTCGGGACGTGTATCGGAGCCACGAGGCATTGTACGATAGCGCACGCTTGCAATATACTTATGCTTGTGCGATAGCGGACAGAAGCGCGGAGGACAGCACCGGAGTGCGCCGGAGGCCGAACCCCGTGACGGATCTGGAGAGGGGCGGCACATGGGACAGATGCGCGAGGCGGACGGGGTAAGCATCGACCACAACAGGCTCCTGAGCACGCTTGAGCAACTGCTGGAGATCGACTCCACCGACCTCAAGCGGGCGCTGGAGCGGGCGAGCGACCTGATCGTGGATGCTATGGGATCGGACAAGGTGGACGCGATGCTCTACGATCCCTCGAAAGATACCCTCGTGGCCGTAGGCACCAGCGACACCCCGATGGGTATGCGGGAGCGGGAGATCGGGATGGACCGGCTGCCCGTGGCCAACGGCGGGAGACTGGTGGGGGTCTACCAGACCGGCGAGCCGTACATCACCGGGCGCGCGGACGAGGACGCCGGGGTGCTGCCCGGCTTCACGCAAGGGCTCGGCGTCCGCTCCATACTGTGCGTGGTCCTCGACGTCGGGGGCGAGCGCCGGGGGGTGCTGCATACAGCCTCCGCAGGAGTGGACGCCTTCACTCTGGAGGACCTGAGCTTCCTTGAAGCGGCCGCCCGTTGGGTGGGGATGGTGGCGCACCGGGCGGAGCTTGCGGAGCGGCTCGCGAACGACGCCGCACAGGCCGCCCGGCGCGCAACGGCCGACGAACTGGTGACGGTGCTGGCGCACGATCTCGGCAACCACCTCACGCCGCTCAAGGCGCGCGTCGACCTGATGCGCCGCACCGCCAAGCGCGAGGGCGCACCCCGGAGCCTGGAGCACGCCGAGGAGGCGAGCGTGGCGCTGTCCCGGTTGAACGCGCTGGTCGCGGACCTGCTCGACGTCGGACGCCTGGACCGGGGCCTGTTTGGGCTGGACATGCAGGCGGTGGAGCTATGCTCGCTCGCCCGTCGGACCGCAGACGTGCTGGGCACGCGGGAGGCAGGGATCACCGTCCAGTCGCCAGAGGAAGTGTTCGTGCAGGCCGACCCCAGGAGGCTGCGCCAGGCGCTGGAGAACCTGCTGGGCAACGCGCTGAAGCACTCGTCGATGGGGATGCCGGTGACGGTGCACGTCGCGGAGGAGGTGGGGGACACGGGCGCTATGGCGGTGATAACCGTGCGCGACGAGGGGCCGGGGATCGCGCCGGAGCTGATGCCCAGGCTGTTCGAGCGCTTTGCGATGGGGCCCGGCTCCGAGGGCCTGGGTCTGGGACTGTACCTGGCGCGGGGCATCGCCGAGGCGCACGGTGGGACGCTGACCGTCGAGTCGAAGCCGGGCCGGGGCGCCGCATTCCATCTGTCGCTGCCGCTCGGCGCGGGGACGTAGCGGATACCGCACGAGACAAAAGGGAGATGTGCGAGGAGACGGCGGCCTATTGCCGAAGAGAGTCGTCGTCCTCGTCCAGCGGCCCTTCATCTTTACCGATCCTTATCCCGAGCACCGCCCACTCCTGAACATTCGTCGCCGCAGCAAACTCACGTCCCCCTTGCTGTTCGCAACGGGACCGGAATGGCGACGGGGTGACGTGCGCGTTGGCGTCATTGCAGCTCGGCACCCTTCGTGTCCGGCAGGTATGCACATCGCAACGAGCAACGGGAAACCTCTACCGGCAGTCTGTTGAGTCGGGTTTAGTGGTGTGTCAGGTGGTGGCTGATGCCG
>JACDAU010000428.1 GCA_013695265.1 Chloroflexia bacterium | reverse complement strand
GAATGTGGTGTCGCGTGGCGCGCCATCGCGGTCCGGAAGGGCGTTGCGCGCGATTGGCCCCGCCGTGCTGCTTACGGATGGGTACACAGAGGGCGGCCAGCGAGTCGCGGGATCCTCGCGCTGGTATCATCTGGCGCGCGAGTGCGGCTACGGCGGGGTCCACGCCAGCGGCGGGCGGTACAGCGAGCGGCAGGGGCGGTGAGCCTTTAGCATCTATGGGTGTGCATGGAGGTGGGAACCTGGAAGGGCAGGGCTATTACAAAGTCCGTTCGGTATCTCTCGACTGGGCGTCAGTGGTCTCGGTCTGCTGCGCTTCCACTTTCCGCCGCGCGTTCATGCAGCACGAACCGCCTGGCCGTCGTGCCAATGATCACAGAACCCGAATCATGAGCCTCGCGCGACGACTTTGCAATCGCCCTGACCACCTGAATAGTTACGCTCATAATACGGTCATGGCCCTCCTTGATGCCGTAACACATCCAGGTGCGCGTCGTAAAGCCGGTCGGCAAGAGGTATAAAGCGCTCATACCAGACATTCCACTGTCCACTCTTATCGCCGCCGATGAGTAGCAGCGCGATGCGCCTCGCGTCAAAAGCGAATAACACGCGGATTGTGCTTCCTCTCGGACGTAGTTCCTTCATATTGGGGTGGCGCGAACGATGAATGTTATCGGCAAGGGGGCGTCTCAGAGCCGGTCCCAGCTCCTAGAGCAGCCGCACGGCGGAACGGACGCGCTCCTGCTCATCCGCACTCAAGGACTCCCACCAATTCTCGAACTCGTCCGTAAACTCCACTTCCCATGGCATAGAGGAATATAACCCCTTCGTTATACTACGCGACGACATGGCCAGTCACTGCGGCGCGAAAATCCCCTTTACCGGCGCGCAATGGATGGATCGCGCTCCTTGGGGAGGTTGTACCACGCCTCGTCGCACATCTGCATCTCTTCCTCGTCGAGTGCGAGGCCGCCGCCGCCCAGGCTCTCGCGGAGCTGCTCCGGGCTACTCGCACCGAGGATCGCGCTCGTGACTCCCTCCTGCGCGAGCACCCACGCGAGGGCAACGTGCGCCAGGCTCTTGCCGCGGGACTCAAAGTAGTCGCCGAGGCGTTCGACCTGCTCGAACACCGCGTCGTTCCAGTAGCGCTTCTGGTACATCTCCCCCGCGCCCGAGAGCCCGAAGCGGGTGCCCTGCCGCACCTCCCGCTCAGTGCGATAGCGGCCAGTGAGCATCCCGCCCGCAAGTGGGTTGTACGCGATAACGCCCACTCCGTGCGCCCGGCAGAGCAGCAGCAGTTCGTCCTCGATCATGCGGAACAGAACGTTGTAGCGCGGCTGGACGCACTCGTAGCGGGCCAGGTTCCCGCGCTCGCTCGTCCACAGCGCCTCGCCCAGCCGCCACGCTGGATAGTTCGAACAGCCAGCGTAGCGCACCTTCCCCGCCTGCACGAGCGTCTCGAACGCGCGCATCGTCTCCTCAATGGGGGTATCGGCGTCGAACTGGTGCGCCTGGTACAGGTCGATGTAATCGGTGCGCAGCCGGCGCAGGGAAGCGTCGCACGCCTCGATGATGTGCTTGCGCGAGAGGCCGCGGTCGTTCGGCAACTCGCTCATCGCGCCAAAGCACTTCGTCGCAAGGATCACGCGGTGTCGCGCGCCCCGTTCCTCGATCCACTTACCGACGATCTCCTCCGTCTGGCCCTGGCTGCCCGGCTCCCCGCCAAGCGGATAAGCGTCCGCCGTGTCGAAGAAGTACACGCCCGCCTCATCTGCCGCGTCCATGATGTTGAACGAGGTCTGCTCGTCGGCCTGATTGCCGAACGTCATCGTGCCCAGGCACACCTCGCTCACCCGCAACCCCGTCCTGCCCATTCGCCTCGTCTGCATCCTTGCTCCTCCTCCTGCTCATACCGCACACATTGAGCCCCACCATATCCGGCATTCCATCTCCGGCTGAATAGCAGCGCATCTGTCATTCCGAGCCTGCGAGGAATCCGTGGTTCTGGTTACGGATCCTTCACTCCGTTCGGGATGACATACGCCACGATTCACGCGGATCGCGTATCACGTACCGGTCATACCGGGTCTAGTAGCACGTAGCGGTCCGGCCCGACCTACGCACGACCATGTTGTGGAGTCCCATCGTCCGAGGGCTTCCCCCTGGGTCAGCGGTGTGATGCCGACGACTCCCGCCACGTATCCTGTGCCGGCTGCCACAACTGGATGGGGTTGCCCTCGGGATCCGCGGTCGCGGCGAAGCGCCCATTTGGATACTCCTCTGGATCGGTCTCGACGGGTACGCCGGCGCGGCGTAGCTGGGCCACCATTGCGTCCAGGTCGCGTACCCGGAAGTTGATGCTCCACGCCTGCTCGGGCCGACCAAAATACTCAGAGTCGCCGGGCATCGGCGCCCAGACCGTCGGCCCCGCTTCCTGCCGCCAATCCGGGTCGTCATAGGTCGGCGGAGGTGGGGGGACGCCGAGGTGCTCGGCGTACCAACGGGCCAGCGCCTCGGGGTCTCGGGCGCGGAAGAAGACGCCGCCGATGCCCGTCACACGCTCCCTATCGCCTCCCTGGCCTGCTAACTAACCGAACCGTATCCCGAGCTTGATCGACTGCTCGGGATGCTCGTCGATGCTCCGGTACGCTTCTTCGGCATCCTCGAAGGGCACGATCGGCGTGAGTATTCCCGCCGCCGAGAGACGGCCCGATACGAGCCAGCCCAGCGCGACATCCACCAGCCGCTGGAGGTCCCAAGCGGGGGCGTCCCGCAGCGGCAGGCTCTCCACGCGCGACGACACGAGCTGAAGCTGGTTGACATGGAACTCCTCGCCGAGCCGGAGCCCGGCGGCGTCGCGGCCATAGTACGAGATCATACAGATCGTGCCGCCGAAGCGCGCGGACCGGATCGCGTGGTGCAGTGCCTGAATGCTGCCCGAGGACTCTATCGCAACGTCCACCCCGAGCTGCCGGTACTGCGACGGCACCTCCCAGTACCCACCGATAACGCGCTGACGCTCGGGACGCTCCGAGCCGTCGCGCTGATACAGCCCGGTCATCCGGCGAATCGCGAGGCCGGCGTCCCCGTCATCTGCGGTCGGATCAAGGGTGACGTCTGCCCCAAGCTGCTGCGCCACGTCGCGCCGAGCCTGGATTGGGTCGACGCCGATCACGGTAGCCGCGCCCGCGATGCGCGCCAGTTGCACGCCCATCAGCCCGAGAGCGCCGAGGCCGAACACCGCTACATCGTCGCCGAGCTTGATCGCCGCGTCGCGCATCGCCATCATCATCACGGCGGGATCAAGGCAAACGGCAGCTTCCGCAGAAAGCTCTTCGGGCAACGGATCGA
>JACDAU010000287.1 GCA_013695265.1 Chloroflexia bacterium | reverse complement strand
CCATCGTGTACCATATCCTGGCGGGCTACTACGTGCGGCAAAGGTACCAGCCCGGTCAGGCCATCAGGGTGGGACAGCTCAACGGGGAGGTGAGCGGGACGGGCAGCGTCAACACCGTCGTGAGCACGGACGAAGGCATCACCGTCGTGCCTAACGGCGTGCTGCTCGAATCGACCGTGCAGTCGCCAAGGTCCCCCCGACCTGGGGCCAGCAGTCCGCGAGAATGACCTCGGGAGGATTGGAGCGCACCGCGCTAGTCTGGTCTGGAAGCCACGCGTCTCGTGCTCCGGTCCGTACTGCCCATGTCGCAAGGAACTGCTTCAGAAGTTTCGGCGACCACAACTTGTCAGCCCTCGCTTCTGGAGCAGTATCTGACCCTGGTGAAGCGTCGAAGGTCCTGGCCGAGGCACCGCGCCGTCCCTCTGACTTCTACGCCGCGATAGATGGATCGAGCTTCCGCAGCAGATCAATTGTCTGCTGCACGCCTTGGGTCTGGTCGCCGTCGCCTTCGAACTCGACGGAGAGATAGCCGGCGTACCCGGCGTCCTTGACGATCTGCAGGCAGCGAGGGAAGTCGAAGTCGTCGAAGTTGCCGTTCGCGTCGAAGTCGTACGTCTTGGCGTGGACCATCGCAGCCCGCGGCACCATCATGGCAAGGCCGTCGTAGCGCTGTTCCTCCGGGAAGTTGCCGAAGTCCGGACACGTGCCGAAGTTCGGCCCTGCGCTCTCCATGAGCGTGCGGACGTTCTCGAGGTCGGCGGAGAGTCCTCCGTGATTCTCCAGGACGAGGCGAACTCCGGCCTTCTCGCCATAGCTCGCGAGCCGGGTGTACGAATCAATGGCCGTCTGAAGATCGCCGGAGCCGCTGTTCACACGGGCCGCCGGGGAGCCGAGGTACGCCGCGACATCGATCCAGAACTCGATGAGCCGCAGGTCGTGCTCCCGCTTCACGTCGTCCGACTGCGAGATATCGCCAACATCGATCGGCACGTTCACGACCCGAACCCCCGCGGCCTGGTAGTTTCCCACGATCTGGTCGAGGCGCCGGGCGTCGGGCGTGGGAATGTGCATCTGGCATACCTCGACCGCGCCCACGCCAAAGGATGCTTTCACGTGGGAGCCGAACTCCTGCACAGGAAAGTCTTTATTAATGTGAGAGCGCATGCTCCACGACGAAATGGCGAACTGCATCGGATTCTCCTCCTTCAGGCGGTCGATATTCGCCGCATCTTAGCACGTTTTGGCACCGAGGCAATATACTACTGGGGTCCACCCTCCCTTGGGTCGCAGGCGATACGCGTCGACTTGCCGGAGAGTGGGGCGCCGCGCCTTGAGACGAGGGTACCTTGATGCAGAAAGGTCAGTGACGTATGGCGCCTGAACACGACCAGCAAACGGGCCTTATCGTCCGTCGACGCGCGCTCGCGGGAGCAATCAGCGTCAGTCTCGTCCTGACCGTGATCGCGATGCTGGCGGTCGCACTGACGGCTGAGAACGCTTTGTTCGTCTTCAGCCTCGCTCTGCTAATCCTGGTCGCGCCCTTCATCACGCTTCTGTACGGACTGGGACCTGGGCTGTTGAGCGCCGCCCTCGTGGCGCTGTTTTCAGCGTACTACTTCTCCACACCGGGCCAGTTGCTTCATTATTCAGATGAGGCGCTGCGGCTGGTGATTACGCTGTCGATGTTGTCGCTCATCCTGACGGTAATGATCGGCGCGTTGCGGCGTGCTGTGCAAGCGGGTGAGAGGAAGCTACGCCATCAGCTCACCTTCTCCCAGGCGATCACCGGGAGCATGGGCGAAGGGTTGTACGCCCTGGATCAAGAAGGAAATCTCACCTTCCTGAATCCCGCCGCCGAGCGATTGCTTGGGTGGCGGGATTCGGACCTGCTGGGAAAGAGCGTCCACGACATCATCCACTGCCGCGACGCCGACGGCACGCGGCTCCCGACCCAGGACTGCCCTTTGCTCAGCGCGTTGCACTCCGGCACGGCCTATCGTAATGACGACGACGTCTTCGTGTGTAGTGACGGGGCGCTGTTGCCGGTTGACTATACTTCGGCGCCCATCGTCACGGACGGACGCGTCTCGGGAGCGGTGCTTGCGTTTGGGGACATCACGGAGCGCAAGCACGCCGGGGAAGCGCTGTGGGAGAGCGAGGAGCGCCTCCGGTCGATCCTTGACAACTCGCCTGCGGTGATCTTCCTCAAGGATGCCGATGGCCGTTACGTGCTTGTCAACCGTCGCTTCGAGGAGCTGTTTCACGTGACGAGGGAGCAGGCAGTCGGCCGAACCGACCTGGATATTTTCCCACTGGAGATAGCGGAAGATCTGCGCGCGAACGACCTGAAGGTCTTGGAGACCGGTGCGCCGATCGCGATGGAAGAGGTCGTTCCGCAGGACGATGGCCCGCACACGTACATCTCCATCAAGTTCCCGCTCTTTTCAAGTAAGGGGATGCCCAAAGCCGTCTGCGGCATCTCGACTGATATCACTGGCCGCAAGCATGCCGAGGAACAGAGGACAGTCCTCCTCGCCGAGGTGGAGCGTGCGCTCGCGGTGCGGAATCAGTTCCTCTCGATCGCCTCTCACGAGCTCAAGACGCCCGTTACCCTGCTGCGCGGATACTCTCAGATCCTGAATCGGCATGCCCAGCAAAAGAACGACACCGTCGCGCTTCGGCCGTTACAGGTGATCGACCGACAGATCGAGCGCATGACCCGCCTCATCGACGATCTGCTGGACGTGTCGCGCATCGAGAGCGGGACGATCGAGTTCCAGGTGGCGCCGTTCGATCTCGTGGCGGCCCTGAGCGAGGTGGCTGGCGAAGTCGGCGTCTTCTCGCCAGGATTCGTGCTTCGCTTGCAGGACCAAGCGGCGGACCTGTGGGTGCTGGGGGATCGGCAGCGGATCCAGCAGGTGATGACCAACCTGATGACCAATGCGATCAAGTATGCCAGCGAGCGCAGAGAGGCGGATGTTCGCGTCGATCAGAACGGCGACCAGGCGGTCGTGTCGGTCACGGATTACGGGATAGGCATCCCGCAGGACCAGCAGGCGCAGGTATTTGACCGCTACTTCCGCGGTGAAAACGCGTCGGCAAACAATTACGGCGGGCTCGGTATGGGGCTGTATATCAGCAGATACATCATCAGTCACCATCACGGGAACATCAGCGTGGTGTCCGAGGAGGGAAAGGGCAGCACCTTCACCTTTGCGCTACCGCTCACGGACCGTCCCACCGCCGACTAAGCAATCGGTCGAACGGTCGCCTCCTAAGGTTGTGTACAGACGGATCGACTCTCCTCGATGGCGTGGCGGCGGACGTGAGGGCATTCCGTTGAACGCTCGCCCAGGGTCACCGCCATGCCCTGACAGCCGTTGAACGCCCTTCCTTCGAGATCACTCCAAAAGTCCACGGCTGAAATCATCCCGAAGGATGTGTTCACGCCGGGGCCGACAACCTGCCGTGCGTATAGGTACGGCATATCTCTTGGAACACCGCTGAAGAATCATAACCGGCACAGAAGCGTCACGGAGCTATCGGTCGGCGCGGATATGCTGAGGTCCTCGAAACCGTGGCGCTCGTACAGGCGACGAGCGGGATTCCCGCGGTTGACGGACAGGCTGAGCGCCGCATAACCCTGAGCACGCGCGGTGACCTTCAGTTCTTCCAGCATCGCGCCCCCGATTCCGCGTCCGCGCGACTGGGGGGAGACGCCGATACCCAGCTCGGGGATGTCCTCGGCGACAAAGCCGTAGCCAGGGGCGCTCGCGGGAAACAGGCGGGACCACGCGGCGCCGAGGCATGCGCCGTCGGAGGGTACCGCTACCACCGCAGCGTCGCCCGGCCTGCCCCAGTCCTCCAGGTAGCGCGCCACATCCGGTAATGCGAACGCCCGTTCACGGCCCATCCCGCGAATCTCCGGTGAGACGGCTGCCGCCTCCCATAGCATCTCCCACAGGAACGGCACGTCCGCGACAAGCGCGGCACGAGTGGTGTATGTGTGTTGCATTCGTTCCTCACAGCGGTCGGCGTTTCGCGCCGGGTGCGCGAACCCGCCTCCGGTCGCTCCCAGTTTACACCAGGACTGACTTTGCACTTTCGATGAAAGGACCGTCGTGTGGCTCGACGTTTTGCATGTGTGCGGGTTTGAACGGGCGTTCAAGTGAACGCCCCTACGAGAGGCACTACAGCACTGGCACCGCAAAGGACGGCTAGGTCCCACCGCCGTGGCCTCTGGCTAGCCCTGACCAATAAGCGGGCTGAGACGGCGCAGGTCGTCGACGCATCGGGCGGCGGCCTGGAGTGGGCGGGTTGCGCTGGTTGGCGGCTCGCTGAAACGTTCGGGAGCGCGGCGGCCATACGCGTCCTCGAAGCTCTTGCGCCAGTGATCGGGCACCCGGTCCGGCAAGGATACGTCACCCACGGCGTGCGCGATCGCCGGCCAGATCAGGCACACGTTCGCGGGATTGTAGCCGCCGCCGCCGAGGAGCAGCAGTCGTCCATCCGCCACCTCGTGCGCGAGCGCATGTACCGAGGCTATGATCTCGGTATAGGCGCCGAGGCTCCACTCCAGCATCGCAAGAGGATCGCCCGCGTGTGCATCCGCACCGCACTGCATCACAATCAGCTCCGGACGAAAGGCGCGAATGGCCGGGACCGCGACCTCACGCCATGCCAGCAACGCCGCATCGTCCCCTGCTCCCGGCAGAAGGGGGATATTCAGCTTCGTTCCCGTCGCCTCGCCTGTGCCCACCTCCTCGGCGAACCCCTTGCCGGGGAAGAGCGTCCGCCCGTCCTGGTGGAAGTCAATGTCCAGCAGCCAACCGTCGCCGTAGTAGCCATAGAACACGCCATCCCCGTGATGCACGTCGATGTCCAGGTAGAGAGCGCGCTGGATGCCATAGCGCTGCCGCGCTGCGGCGAGAGCGATTGCGCCATCGTTGAGGATGCAGAATCCGGAGGCGTGGTCGCGGTACCCGTGGTGCCACCCGCCGCCGGGACTGAACGCATGTCCCTCACCGGTCATCACCGCATCTAGCGCGCCCAGCGACGCCCCCACTCCCCACAGGGCAGCGTCGAGGCAGCCGGGGAACGCGGGGGTGTCGCCGTGATCCAGCACCCCCTCACCAGTAATCGAGGCATCTGCGAGAAAGTCGAGGTATCCGGGCTCATGGAAGAGCAGCGCGTCCGCCCGCGTGCCCTGTTGAATGGGCCGCAGGGTGTTCCCGTTCGCCTGGAAAAGCTCGCACGCGTCCATCAGCTCGACCGACAGCTTGACGCGCCGCTGGTTAAACGGGTGCCCAGGCCCGAAGTCATATAACAGGATCTCCGGGCCGTAGTATACGTGCAGCGATCCGCTCATCGTCCTTCCTCTCTATAGCCAGCAAGTCACTTGCTCAGATCATAAAGCACCCGAAGGTGTTTGTGTGCCGCAGTGGGCTTTGCCAGTCAGATTAACGTAACTCGCCGTTGCGTCACAGCGTCCCTTCGCCTGCACGTCTTGCTTAGTTCACGGGCGCGGGCGGGTGTTCGCGCAGACTGCGGATCGGTGAGAAGTATAGCCAGGGCAGCGCGAGCAACATCCCCAGTACGCCGACGAACACCGTCTGCCGCAGCCCAATCCACTGTCCGAGCGCGCCTCCGACGAGCAGGCCAAGCAGCATCGCGAGTTGTTGCATCACCCGCATGCTCGCGTTCACCCGGCCAAGCATCCTCGGCGGTGTGATCGCCTGTATCAGGCTTACCTTGTTGATCTCATATGCCATCCCGGTGCCATCGAACGCCTGTGCTGTCGCCAGCATCCCTGCGGCTAATGGCGGCGGACCGAACGCGAGGGGGATGAAGAAGGCAGAGGAGACACTGATCGTGAGCGAGCCGAGCATCGTCCGCCCCACGCCCCATCGCGTAGTCACGCGCTCCACGAAGAGCGCGCCGAAGAATGCGCTCAAACCCCCGACGGCGAACACCAGCCCAAACACGGCTGGTTCCAATCCCAGATCGTTTGTGAGGAAGAGGAGTAGCACGGCGACAAAGATATGCGCGAAGAAATCGGTGGTCGCTGTCGCGCCGGCAAGCGCGCGCAGAATTCGGTCGTTCCCCACGAGCCGCAGCCCCTCGGCGATCTCCCGCAGCACCCGTCGCGGCGGCTCCGCGCCAAGCGGTGTCGAGCCTCCCTCGGGAATCAGTACGGCCCCAGCCGGTGGCTCTGGTGCTCGGATCAGGCTGAGCGATGCAGCAGACACAAGAAAGGTCAGCGCGTCCACGAGAATTGCCCACGGCGCGGTGAAGATCTGCACCAGGATCCCCGCGAGACCGAAGCCTGCTACTTCCGCGACGGAGTTCGTCGTTTCCAGCTTGCTGTTGCCCTCGATCAGGCTGTCGCGCCCGACCAGGGATGGCAGGTACGAGACGTATGAGACGTCAAACAGCACGTTGAGCACGCTCACTAGGAGACCGACCACGTACAGCTGCGCGATCCCCAGCGCGTCGAACGCGTACGCTGTCGGCACCGAGCAGAGCAAGGCGGCCCGCCCGAGGTCGGCGAGGATCATCAGCGGCTTGCGACGCAGGCGGTCCACCCATGCGCCCGCAAAGAGCCCGAACAGCATTCCCGGCGCAAGCTCCGCCACCCCAAGCAGCGCCACCTGAAACGGACTCGCCTGGAGCGTCAGGATCGCGACGAGCGGCAGGGCGAACCCCGTGATCAGGGAGCCAAACACCGACACCGTCTGTCCGGCCCAGAGCTTCAGAAAGTCCGAGTTGCGCCATAGCCCATCGAAACGCGGGCGTCTCATGCGTATCACCACCTCCACACCGTGCCGCCACGGCCTGCCGCCCCGCCACAAACCTGTCTATCACATACCGATATTGCGGATGCGCTCGCTCATAGAGCGTTACCCTGCACCCCAGGAGGGATGGGGAGCACCGCCGGCAGCCCGCGCGTGCTTTGCCAGTGGGCACGGTGCAAAGGTTCGGCATTGCCGAGGTGGCCAGTGACACAGACTCTGGGCAATCAGTGCGCATGTCACTCCGGACTGCTAGAGGGATTCTTGCACCTCGACCTCGGCTAGCTCGCAAGCACAGGATGACATATTGTATGCTTGTTAGCTGGAGTTGGTGTGAATCGGATCCGCGTGTCCAGGCATACTATGAATGCGTTACGGCTGGACGTCCACGTGCGTGACCGTCACCGGCTTTCCGAGTAGCCGCGAGGCGACCGCGCTGACGTGGTCGGCCTCACCGCTCGTGAACAGCTCCAGGCTTCCTTCGCCGATCCCCGACCGCAGCAGGCCACGGTCCGCGAGCACGTGTCTTGTTTGCCGCGCCACCGCCTCTCCGCTGTCGATGATCGCCAGGTCTGGCCCAGCGAGATCGGTGATCACATTCCCCAGGAAGGGGTAGTGAGTGCAGCCGAGCACGACGGTATCGACCCCCCTCGCCATCAGGGGTTCCAGCAGCGGGCGCAGCGCGTCCTCCACCTCTGGGCCGGAGAGGCAGCCCGCCTCGACGAGTTCCACGAGTCCTGGCGCGGGCACGGGGTAGACCTCCGTGTCGCGGGCGTGTTCGCGGATCAAGGCAGCGAGACTCTCGCCTGTGACGGTGCGTGGCGTCGCGAGCACGCCGATCTTCTCCGACCGGGTCGCGGCGGCGGCGGGCTTCACCGCCGGCACCATCGCGACGATCGGCACTCGAAAGCGGGCGCGTAACTGGGGGATACACACGGAGGTGGCGGTGTTGCACGCGACGACGATGATCTTCGCCCCCCGCTGCACCAGATACTGCGTAACCGCCGCGCTGCGGCCGAGGATGTACTCGGGCGAACGGCCTCCGTACGGGCAGTGGCCGCTGTCGCCGTAGTACAGCATGTGCTCGGCGGGCAAGAGCCGCTGAATCTCCCGCAGCACGCTGAGTCCCCCCAGTCCCGAGTCGAACACCCCCACGGGCGCGTTTGCATTACTCACACGGCCATTGTAGTCGCACTCGCCCGGTGCCGCACCTTACAGACGCAAGGACACCCACGCGGGGTCGTGGTCGCTGCCATCGCCGGAGTGCTTCGTGCGGCGGTCGATCCACGCCCCGGTTTGCCGCTGGGCCAGCGCCGGACTCAGCCATATCTGATCAAACAGATGGTACTGCGCCGGTTGCCCCACCGGCTTGTAGCGGTGCGTCCACGCGGTCGTGGTCGGTGCGGGCGAGTCCGGACGTGCGGTTCGAGTCTCCTCCGGATTCGCCAGACCGTTCACCAGCCCGAGCTCCGATGCGGTTAGCAGCGGCGCAAGGCAGGGTGACTCAGGCGGATCGTTCAGGTCGCCGAGTACGACGTACCGGCTCGATGGGCGGGTGCGGGCGCTCACGATCCGCGCGACCGTCTCGGCCTGCCGTCGGCGTTTCGTGTCCGCCCTGCGTGTTCCCACAGCGGGGTCCTGGCCCAGCGGGATGAAGCGGCTCTTGAGGTGGTTGTTGTAGAGGGTGAACAAGCGTCGGGTCCGACCCTGATTCAGGATCTCCACCTCCAGCATATCGCGACTGAAAACGGGAACCTCGGGCACTTCTGGGTGGACCGCCTGCTGCCAGGAGGTCACGGCCCCGATTGGCAGCCGCGACAGCAATCCGAGATCGATCAGCCGGGGGTCGTTGCCCTCGATGAGCACCTGGTATGGGTACATCCCGCGCAACTCCTCGGCGGCGAAGAAGCGCAGAGTGTCGATATCTTCAACCTCCTGCACGGCGAGCACATCCGCGTCCATCGCTCGAATCCGCCGCGCGATCGTCTCGCGCTCCTCGGCGGGCTTGGCATCCACGAGCCGTCCACCAAACGTCCGCACCCGGTACGCGCTGGGGTCCGCGAAGGAATACGTCACCGAGACCGTGAGCGCAGGATCATTGCCCGTCGCGGCCTCCGCCCGGAAGCTGTACCGCGAGAACAGGTTGTTGAGATTGAATGTGCCGACTGAAACGTCCATCGAATGCTCCACCGTACATTTCTAGTGCAAGCTCTACGGTGGCTGCTTCGCACCGCAGATGGCGCTAAGGATAACAGATTGCCGCTCGGTGTTCTGCGCCGTATCTGACTGGGGACCAGACAGGACCAGGCGTAATGCGAGTGGGGTATCATGCACATGGGATATGCGCCGAAGCGTGGGCATTTCCTCTCGTCTATCCGGCGCTTATCGCTCATAGCCGTAGACGTGAATAGTCGACATAAATGATCCAGATCAGGCGGCCAGGAACCAGGACGTGATGGCGGACCGATCCATAGCGCAGGAAGAGTTACAGGCGCTCGGCAGGGAAGCAGGGCTTGATCTGCTGCGCGCCGCGCCCGCTGACCCGTTCGCGGAAACAGAGCGCATATACCTGGAGCGCCATGAGGCCGGGCTGCTTGGCGAGATGCGCTGGATCACCCCCGAGCGCATCCGGCGCGGCTGCGCGCCCGAGGAGTTGCTGCCCGGTGCGCGGAGCATCCTGATCGGCGCTGTGTCCTACCTCGTACACGAGGGCGTCGGACGGGGGGGCTACGGGCCGCGAGGCAAGGTGGCCCGCTACGCGCTCGGCGACGACTACCATGACACCGTGAAGCTCAAGCTCCAGGCGCTCCACCGTGCGCTGGAGACACACCTTGGCACCCCCATACGGACGCGGGTCAGCGTGGATAGCGGTCCCGTGGTCGACCGGGCCGTTGCCGCCCGTGCGGGGCTCGGCTGGTACGGGAAGAACACGAACATCCTGACACCCCAGCTCGGTTCGTGGGTGCTCCTTGGCGCGATGATCGTGGACGTGCCGCTGCCGTACGCCGAGCCGTCGCGCAAGTCGTGTGGTAGCTGTACTCGCTGCATGACTGCGTGTCCGACCGGTGCGCTGATTGCGCCCGGCGTGCTCGATAGTCGCCGGTGCATCTCGTACCTCACGATCGAACTGAAGGGGCCGATTCCGAGGGAGCTGCGCCCACTGATCGGCAACTGGATCTTTGGCTGCGACATCTGCCAGGAGGTCTGCCCCGTGAATCGTGATGCTCCCGTTCCCAGCCACCCGGAACATCAGGCGCGTCCAGCCTGGGGACACGAGCCAGACCTTATTGAGCTGATGGGACTCTCCGACGAGGAGTTCCGCATTCGCTTCCGCAACAGTCCGGTGAAGCGCACGAAGCGGCGCGGCCTCCTGCGCAACGTGGCCGTGGCGCTGGGCAACTCCGGCGACCCACAGGCAATCCCCGCGCTGGTCCGGGCGCTCGATGACCACGAGCCGCTGGTGCGAGGGCACGCTGCGTGGGCGCTGGGGCAGTTTCTCAGCGTGGCGTCCCGACGCGCACTGGAGGCAGCGCTCGGGCGCGAGACCGATCCGTGGGTCCATGAGGAGATCGCGGCGAGCCTGGCAAATACGGGGGTGGCGGCGTGACCCGGCCGCGCATCGTGTCGGTACTGCTGGGTATTGCCATCTTGTTGCTGGTGCTGGGTGGCACCTACGGCGCGCTGGCCGCCGAGCCACTGGACCGAACGGAGCGGTGGGATGGTCCCCGTCGCCGCTGGGTGCAGAGTGGCGACTGCGAGCGACACTATTCACTTCTGCCGACTCGCACCGCCCGCCTGCCCGACTTCATCCGCTATGGTGGGCGATCATACCTGCGCGCCGAGCAGGAGGTCGCGTCACCGCCCAGGCTCGTGGTCACGGGATACTGGCGGCGCAACTGGCAGCTCCGCCGCGCGGGCAAGACCCTTTACGTGCAGGCTGGCGGCCGCGCCGCGCTCACGCCGTACGTGCTGGGTGCGTGTCCCAGTTGACCCACATCGGAGAGGCGCAACCGTAGTGTGGGCAAACCAGAACCGGGCGACTCTTGATCGGGGGAACGGCGTGGGTGCCGAGCTTCGCGCGATCTACTTCGGGTCGAATGGGACGTTCTCCGC
>JACDAU010000405.1 GCA_013695265.1 Chloroflexia bacterium | reverse complement strand
GCATCCGGGCTTTCAGCGGTCTCGGTTACCGCTGCGGTCCCCTCAACAGGCTCGGTCTCACCTGCAGGCGGAGCCTCTTCCGTCGCGGCTGCCTCGGTCGGTTCCCCACCCTCGGGGGAGGTTGCCTCGGTCGCGCCCGCGGTGGGCTCGCCAGCGACGGGCTCGGTGGCCTCGCCGCCTGTTGTGCCGGTTGTGCTGGTGGCGGCGCCGCCACCGCAGGCCACGAGCACCAGGCTCGCAACCATGACCAGCAACACCAAGAGCGAGAGGCGCTTATTCACTGTTTGAGCTTCCTTCACCAAAAGTTCCTCCTGTGATAAATACGGTCAACTCGGGCGATCCGCGCTTTGCGGGCCCTTAGCAGTATGAATGTACCACCCCCCAACGGTTCATGTCTTGTGGCATTCCATGCGCGGCCCTCCCCGACGTGATGGTCAGGGAGGGGATGCTTGCCGTTTGATACGTTAGGTGCATTATAGCGGTAGCGGTTGGAGTGTCAAGCGCGGGCAGGTGTTGGGCGTCAGGTGTCAGGCTATGGCTCGGAGGTTCTGAATGAAGGTGTTGAGCATCTTGCGGATATGCGGGAGTTCATCGACTACTTCCTGATGCTGCGCGGTGGTGAGCGGGGCCAGGACTTTGGCTGGAAGAAGATGATGATAATCGGCTCACTCGCTGAACCGGAGATAATTTCGCGGAGGCCGGCAAGCTCGGCGTTGCTACTCCTGCCGCAACCCTCCGCAATATTAGCGGAGATAGGCGATGCAGCTCGCGGTATCTGGCTTGTAAGCCCATAGAGCTCCTCCTTTGGGGAACGCCGTCGTCGGGCGGTATACAGCGGGGGCCAATTGATGGGCTCTCGCCCAAACATGAATGTCCCGATAGTTCCTCATCAAGCACCCGCCTGCATGGTCGCCAAGCGTCTAACACCTAACACCGAACAGCTATATCCGCCGCCTGCCTGCCAAGGCGCACGCTGTAGTTGGTGCCACGGTCTTCGGGGTAGATCTGGGTGGTATTCGCGAGGATCAGGTGTTCGACGGGCGTCTGGAGCGCAGGGACGAGGGGGGAGTAGTTGGGGGTGACGATTGGCTGCGCGGACGGCTCTTTGAAGAGCTTGCAGTCCTCGATCCAATCCCGGCTGAATGCAGGGTTGATGAGCTGCAAATACGGCTCGTACGCTTCCAGTAACTCCTCCTGGGTCTTTCCCCAGTAGGGGTCACTCGTTGAGAGATAGTTGCTGACGTACAGCAGATGCTTCCCCCCATACCACTCGCGGGGAACGAAGTTCGTCTGCTCGATCAGGGCGACGAACGGGACGCCCTCATCACCGATGTTCATCCAGTACGTATCAGAGAGCTGGTGCTTGAGGGTCAGGAGCATGCATATGGCCCCCTGATATTGCCCCGCCCGCAACTTGCACTCGTACGTCTCACCCATCGGCGGGGCGATCGCCAGGAATCGGTTCGAGGGGATCGTCGCGATGACGCGATCGAAGGGGAGGTCTCCCGTGTCCGTGCGCAGGCCGGTCGCGCGTAGGGTGTTGCCGCCGTCCACCGGCTCCGCGAGGATCCGCTCGACGGAAGCACCCAGGTGGATCGTCCCGCCCTGGTCGCGGATGCTCTTCTCCAGCGCGTCGATGATGATCGAGAAGCTGCCGTGGGGGTAGCCGAGCACTTCCTTGTTGATGTTTTTGCGGGAGGTCGTGCGCAGGTGGATCTTGCCCCACAGCCACGCCATGGAGATATCTTCATGCCGCGTGCCGAACTTTCCGCGCATCAGGGGCCGCCATACCTGCTCGTATGCGTTCCTGCCCGCCCACCGGCGCATCCACCTGGTCGCCGTCGTCTTTTCCAGGCGCCGCCAGTTGTCGTACTTCTGGAGAAAGAGCACGGCCAGCCCAAGACGCACGCGGTTCCAGGGGCGCAGTGGGCTGAAACGTAGGAGATCCATGGGGGTGATGAACGGATACACCGTGCCGTTCCGAAACCAGCCGACTTTGGAGGGGTACCACTCCAGCTTATCCAGAATGCCAAGCTCGCCCATAAGCTCCTGGATGATCGTGTCGCTCGTGAACAGGTGGTGATACGCGAATTCGATGCGGGTCTCGCCGACCGGGAACGTCACCACTTGCCCCCCGAGAAACGGTGACCGCTCGAAGATCGTAACCTCGTGCCCGGCCTTGAGCAGCTCATGCGCCGCACTGAGCCCGGCGAAGCCTCCGCCGATTATCGCAATATGCATGGCTTATGCCGCCTTTTTTTCCTGTGCCATGACTGGGGCCCACGAGAACGGACTCTCGATAGCTATTCCCGCGCGTGTCTCAACTGCATCACATGATGCACATCTATGTGCTGACCGCACAGGTCCCGTGATGTTTAGGTGAACAATGGAGCGAGCACGAGCGTGACGGTCGCGAGGAGCTTGATGAGCACGTGCAACGACGGGCCTGCGGTGTCCTTAAACGGGTCACCGACGGTATCGCCAACGACAGCCGCAGCGTGCAGGTCCGATCCCTTGCCGAGCACCTTGCCATCGGCGTCGTGCATCTCGCCCGATTCGATGAGTTTCTTCGCGTTATCCCACGCTCCACCGCCGTTGTTCATCACGAGGGCGAGCAGGATACCCGTCATCGTGCCCACGATCAGAAACGCGGCGACCGCTTCCGCGCGCAGCACGAGGCCGACGACGACCGGCATCGTAACCGCGAGCGCGCCAGGGAGAATCATCTCGCGCAGCGCCGCACGGGTGCTAATGTCCACTGCGCGCGCGTAATCGGGGCGGACCGTGCCGGCCAGGATGCCGGGATCGGAGCGGAACTGACGCCGCACCTCCTCGATCATGTCGCCAGCCGCCCGGCCCACCGCGCGGATTGCGAGCGAGGAGAACAAAAAGACGAGCATTGCGCCCAGGAACCCGCCCACGAAGACGTGTATCTTTGAGAGGTCCACGCTCTGGAGGTTCGCTTCGGCGAGGTAGGCGGAAAAGAGCAGGAACGCCGCGAGTGCCGCAGAGCCGATGGCATACCCTTTCGTGAGCGCCTTCGTCGTGTTCCCCACAGAGTCGAGCGCGTCCGTGCGCGCACGGACCTCGTCGGATTGATTGCTCATCTCCACGACGCCGCCGGCGTTGTCGGTGATGGGACCGAAGACGTCCATCGCCAGCACATAGCCCGCGCTCATCAGCATGCCCATCGTCGCGACCGCCGTGCCGTACACGCCGTTGATAAACTCGTCTGCGGTGAGCGCGGCCTGTTGTCCCGCATAGTACGAGGCACCGAGCGCGAGCGAGATCACGATCGCGGGAATCGCGGTGTTCTCAAAACCGATAGAGAGTCCGGTGATGATGTTCGTCGCGGGGCCGGTACGCGAGGCCTCCGCGATGTTGCGCACCGGCCGATAATTCGTCGCCGTGTAATACTGCGTGATGATCAGGAAAAGAATGGCGGTGACGATACCAACCAGCCCCGCCAGAAACAGCCACCACTCACCGTCGAGCATCCACCCCACACCGAACGCGAGGCCGACGACACTCAGCAGTGCGGTTACCGCGAATCCGCGGTTCATCGCGGCGAGCGGGTTCGGGTTCTCCCCTGGCCGCACGCTCAGGATGCCGATGATTGAGGCGAGCAGGCCGATCGCACCGATTACGAGCGAAAAGAGAATGTAGGAGGAGTTGCTGGTCGCGGCTGGCAGTGCGCTGAATATCGCCGCACCGAGGATCATCGCGCCGATGTTCTCCGCTGCGGTCGACTCGAACAGGTCCGCACCGCGGCCCGCGCAGTCGCCCACGTTATCGCCTACGAGGTCGGCGATCACCGCTGCGTTGCGCGGGTCGTCTTCGGGGATGCCGGCCTCTATCTTGCCGACAAGGTCCGCTCCCACATCCGCGGCTTTCGTGTAGATGCCGCCGCCGAGTTGCGCGAAGAGAGCGACGAACGACGCGCCGAAACCGAAGCCGACGATCAGTCGAGATGCGGTCGCCGGGTCGTTCGCGCCGTCGTACGCGTAGAATATCCCCGCCACGCCCATTATTGAGAGAGCGACGATCAGGAAGCCGGAAACCGCACCGCCGCGGAGGGCCACCAGGAGGGCCTCGCCGAGACTGCGGCGCGCGGCTGCGGCGGTGCGGACGTTTGACCGGACCGCGACGATCATCCCGATGTAGCCGGAGATACCGGACGCCAGCGCGCCTGCGAGGAACGCGAGGGAGGTGCGCCAGCCAGCGCCGAAGGCGTCGATATCCACATCTTCGCCGAGGCCAACCGCGCTGATCAGCACGCCGATCACGACTGCGGTGACGAGGGCAATAGCGCCGATGGTAAGGTACTGACGGTTCAGGTACGCCACCGCACCCTCGTAGATCGTATCAGCGATGTCCTTCATCTCGGGGGTGCCCGTATCCTTGCTGAGGACGTAGCGAGCCATCCCGAGCGCGAACAAGATGCCGATGATGCCGCTTCCGAAGATAATGACCGCGTACAGGGATTCGTTGTCCATACCTCTCCTCTATCTGAATCGAATCGAGCGCGCAGTTAGACACGCAAGATGACGGGCGGAGCCCATTTTACCATAGGACCAGCCCCCTGCTGTTTCGATGCCAGGCACACCAAGGACGCGCGTCCGGTGGACTCCATACCGTGACGTGCGCCCGTTGACTTCCGGTGGCAAGGGCATGTTAGCTCGTCGCGGTCTGCGCTCGCCGCCTGCCGAACAAGCGGCCGAACTCGCCGTTCTCCCATACCACCAGCATAAGACTCGCGTTGAAGATGGAGCTGTAGGTGCCACTCGCGATCCCGATGAGCAGCGCTAGCACGAAGTTGTCGCGTATCGTGACGCCGCCGAACAAGTACAACGCGGAAAGCGTAATGAGCACGGTCAGGCTCGTGTTGATTGAGCGGACGAGCGTTTGCACCAGGCTGTAGTTGACGATGCTGCTGAAACCCTCTCCCGGCCTCCGAAGCTGGTTCTCGCGGATGCGGTCGAACACTACGATGGTGTCGTGTACCGAGAACCCGATGACGGTCAGGAGCGCCGTGATGAAAAGGGCGTCAACCTCGACGCCGAAGTGTCGTCCGAGGATCGCGTACACGCCGACGACCAGGAGCGCGTCGTGGAGCATCGCGACGATCGCGCAGATGCCGTATCGAAACGGGTGTCGCACCTTGCGGAACGCGAACGCGATATACGCGAGGATACCCAGGGCGGTGATACCGACGGCCAAAAAGGAGCGGTCCTGTATCTCCTGGCCCACAGCCGGTCCGACCGTCTCGAAGGTCTCCTGCCGGAACGGACCGAAAGTCCGGGTCAGAAGGTCGGCGAGTTCGCGTTTCTCCGGCGAGTTCTCCCGCACCTCGGGAAGGCGCATCGAGATTCCGCGTGTGTTCCCAGCCGCCGTACTTTCCGTGGTGCCCAGATTGGCGCTCTGCACTGCGGCGTTCTCGTAGCCGTTCGTCCGCAGAGCCGTCCGCACCGCCTCCACGCTCACCGGTCGCTCGAACGAGACCTGGTACAGCGTGCCACCCGTGAAGTCGATGCCGCGTTGCAGGCCGTACAGCGCCAGGTATATGCTTCCGGGCACGATGAGAATCAGCGAGATGAGAAAGAACCAGTAGCGATGTTTGACGATGTCAATCAACCGTTGAACTCCTGTTCCGGTGTTGGGCTGTGAGCGGTCACCACGCGCATGTACTTCGCCCGGCTAGCGTGCCCTGGTGCTGCTCAGGCTCGGGCCAGTACGTGGTGGCGCGGCGCTGGCCGCCTCGTCGCGCTCGACCCCCCACAGCCAGATATGTCGCACCGCAGGAAAGCTGACCACGACGCGCAACAGCGAACGGGTGACCACGATAGCGGTGAACATGCTGACCAGCACGCCGATCGCGAGAGTGAACGCAAAGCCGCGGATGATGCTCGCGCCGAACGTCGAGCCAAACCAGACCAGGATCGCGCACGTGATCAGGGTGGAGACGTTCGAGTCCCGAATCGACGGCCACGCGTTCCGAAAGCCAGCATCCACCGCCTGAAGCAGACTGCGTCCACGCCGAAGCTCCTCTTTCATACGTGCGAAGATAAGCACGTTCGCGTCGACCGCCATGCCGATCGATAGCACGAAGCCCGCGATACCGGCGAGCGTTAGCGTGACCGGAATAAGCTTGAACAAGGCGAACACGATCACAGAGTAAATAGCGAGCGCGACGACGGATACGACGCCGGGCAGCCGGTAGTACAGGATCATGAAGATGCCTACCGCGATCACACCGATCGTGCCTGCGGTGATGCTTCGATCCACGGAGTCCTGCCCGAGCGTCGCGCCCACGGTGCTGGAGCTGTCGATGGTGAGGGGAACGGGCAACGAGCCATAGCGGAGCTGGATTGCGAGTGTCTCCGCCTCCGCGCGGCTAACGCCAGTGATCTGCCCGTCACCGCCAGTGATGGGCTGCTGGATCTGAGGCGAGCTGACGACGCGCTTGTCAAGCACGATTGCCAGGTACTTCTGCACGTTGTTCGTCGTGAACGCGCCAAACTTGTTGGCACCGTCGCCCGTGAGCTTGAACTGGACGAGCGGCTCACGTGTATCGGGGTTGAAGCCAATGCTCGCGCTGCTGATGTCCGAGCCCGTCATGATCGTCTGGTATGTCGGCCCTTGGGGCGCTGGAGCGGCGGTTGTCGCGACGGGCGTCGGGGCGGTTGCCGTTGCTCCTGCCTGCGCTGTGCTGGCTGGGGTGCTCCCGGTGCCTGCTGTCGCATTGGGCGAGGCACTGCCTTGCTGTCCCGTTGCGCCCAGGCTGGTGTTCACGACGGTGTCGGGCTGTAGTGCGGTGTCACCGGCATCGACGAACTCCAGCAGGCCAGTGCCCTGGAAGGTCTTGATGGCCTGCTCTGGATCCTTCACCCCCGGCAGCTCGACAACAATGCGGTCCGCCCCCTGCCGCTGAACGACAGGCTCCGAGACGCCGAGGCCGTTCACGCGCTGCTCGATGATTTGTCGGGCGTCGTTCATCGCCTCAGCGGGATTCTTGCCCTCGGGCAGGCTGTCGAGCGCGCCGGGACGGGCCTTGAGGAGCACCTGCAAGCCGCCTTGCAGGTCCAGCCCACGCACGACCTGCGCTTCCTTGCCGAGTACTGACCTGCTCCCTGGCCAGGCAACGTACGCGGAGAACAAGGTAAGCAGGGCGATGAGGAGGAGAACAATGCCAGTTGAACGGCGCATAGGGGCTCCTGAGCGGCTTGCAATCGCAGCAACGGCGGAGGATTCCCCTCCGCCGTTGCTGCCGAGCGATCTGGTCTGACGCCTGATTATAGGGAGACGCGCGCGCGCGTGTCAAACCGAACGGCGCGCGGGGCAGACCGCGACCGGTGTCTCTGTATGGGCACCTTGCTGGCACCACCACACCGTGCAGTAAGCAATGAGTTATGGACGCGGTCCTGAGGTCTGCGCTGTAACGGCGTTCAACTGATCGCCCACCAGTGTCCACTTTCCTGTGGTATCCCGATGCACGATGACATGTGCACATCCACCCTCATTGCTCATTACATGTCTTTCATCACTCGCCTCACTCGCGCCGCCCAGCATCGAGCCGAAGCTGGGACGTCTCGCGGCCGGTGAGGGCGGCGAGCAACCAGCCTGTGAGGAGGAAGATGCGGTTGCGCCAACTTGGAATGTGCGACAGATAGTACGCATGCCAGAGCAGCCATGCCGGCAGCCCGGTGAACGTCAAGGGTCCAATGTGGGCGACGCCGGCGTGGCGTCCGAGCAACACAAGGTGCCCCAGGCTCCGGGGAGAGTACGC
>JACDAU010000402.1 GCA_013695265.1 Chloroflexia bacterium | reverse complement strand
TCCGCAAGCACCTCATGCAGGGGCACGGTGTCTGCGACCGCAAACGTCAGGTCGAGATCCGACCACCGATCGCCCGCATCGTGCGCGAGTGAACCAACGATCGCTCCGGCGACGACGCGCGTGTCGGATGCGGCCAGTTGGAGCACACGGTCGCGAATGCGATTACGGCTTTCAACGCTGAACATGGTGACCTCCTCCCAAAGATGGCTCACCGGGGCGTACCCATCCGCAGTCGCCATTGGATGCCGTTGTGCACCTTGCGGTGTTCGCCCCACTGCTTGCCGTGCTTCCCATTCACCGGACACGCCGTAATACTAACGCCGGTGGAAGGGTAGCGCACCTGTCACTGCGAGCCTGCGAGGCATCCGTGGTCGAGGTTACGGATCCTTCACGTCTTTCAGGCTGACAGGGTGCAGAGTTCAACTGGTTTGCGTCGCACACCCCTACCCGACGCGCCTGCCGCCTTGCAGGAAAGGCTCGGCGCGGCCAAAGGGGCCGGAGCCGTCCTTGTTCTGGATCAGCTCGCCGGAGAACTGGGCGAGATACACCCGGCGCAACTTATCCGTCGTGTTCACCCCGCTGCGGTGCAGGTTCGTGCTGGAAAACACCGCGATGCCCCCGGCCGGGATCTCGACGATCTCCCCTTGGTCGTCGCCGCTGTATCCCACAAGGTCGTTCGTCCCCTCTTCCTTGACGTGCGGGACGACCTCCCGCGTGCCCGCCCGGGAGTAGGGAAGGACGTACACTGTGCCATTCTCCTCGCTCACATCGTCCAGCGCGCACCAGCAGGAGACGTACGGCTTGTGCGGCGCGGCCTGCCCGAACGCGGAGTCCTGGTGCCAGCTGAACTTCATCCCGATCTCCGCAGCCTTGACGACGTACTGCTCCCAGTACACCCAGGCGTCGTCCCCAAGGGTCGCGTGGCAGATCGCCGCAAACACATCGGAGAACAGGATCTCGCGGATCGCGGGACTCTCCTGTGACGGGTGGGGGATGAAGTAGCGGTTGTCGCGGTGGTTGATGCCGAGTACGTCCACGCCCTGACGATCCATCTCCGCGTTCGTCCGGTCGATGAAGCGCTGACACTCGTCGCGCAGCGTTTGGACGGAGGCGTCGGGAAGCGCCCGCTCCAGGATGAAGTAGCCCTCCTCGCTGAACTGCTCCCGTTGAGCGTCGGTGATCTGCAAAGCTGCCGCGTTCGTCATCTCACTCTCCTCTCACTGCTCGCGTTGCAAGCTTCTTGCGATTGTGACGCGAGCGGACTTCGGCGCCTGACGCGCATAAAGCGTTCCGTCGAGCCGCAGGCAACCCACCAGTGCAGGGAGGATGGAGAACATGAAGACGAATCCAATAGAGATGCAGAAACACCTGAAGGGCGCGAACTACCCGGCCAGCAAGGACGACCTGGTGTCTACCGCCGAGGGCAACGACGCGCCGGGCGAGGTCGTCGAGCAGCTCCGCGCTATCAGTGGCAACGAGTTCTCCGGACCAGACCAGGTGATGGCCGCGCTCAAAAAGTCCTGACTCGCGGGCGGCTCGACGTGAAGGCGGGGGAAGGAGCCATGCTTCGCCCCCCTCACGCATGCCTTGCCGATTTCGCGTTCTGGATCTCACGCTCAGGGAGGCGCCCATGGCGAAGTACGTGGTGATTGCCAGCAGCAATGGGACCGTGGGAATGCGCGCGGCGGCGGTGGTGCTCGCCTCCGGGGGCAGCGCGCTGGATGCGGTGGAGGCGGGGTGCCGTCTCGTCGAGAGCAATCCCGAGGATCACAGTGTCGGCCTGGGCGGGCTGCCCAACCTCGTTGGTGAGGTCGAGCTGGACGCCTCGATCACCGACGGGCGAACCCGCGCAACGGGCGCGGTCGCGGCGCTCAAAGGGTACGAACATCCCATATCCGTCGCGCGGCGGGTTATGGAGCGGACGCCGCACGTGCTCCTGGCGGGAGAGGGCGCGGCACGCTTCGCCGCGGAGATGGGCTTCGAGCCAGCAGAGTTGCTCACCCCCGAGGCTCAGGCGGAGTGGGAGGGCAAGTTGCGCGACGAGG
>JACDAU010000366.1 GCA_013695265.1 Chloroflexia bacterium | reverse complement strand
GTCTTCCACGCCCGCTCGATCTCGTCATGCGGGTAGGCGAGGCCGTGGCGCTCGGCGAGCGCGGAGAACACCTCCGCCTCCACCAGCCGGTGCTCCGCCTGGCGGTTGAGCTGCTTTGTCCGGCCCTGCGTGGTGAGCGTCCCCCGGTGAAACTCCAGGTACAGCTCGCCGACCCAGCGTGGGAGATTCTCCCGCGGAATCGCAGCGAAGAACTCGTCCACCCGCGTCATGCGCAGGCGGGGTGTTGCGGGGAACTCCTTGAGCCTCGCATAGTTTTCCAGCATCCGCGCCGAGGCGCCACCGCCGCCATCGCCCCAGCCAACCGTTAGCAGGCTCTCGGGGTGCTGCGTCTTCTGTTGGAAGTTGCGCCACGTGCCCACGATATCCTCCGGGGCGATGTTGCCGTTGTAGCCGGCAGCCGGATTGCGGAACATATGCGTCAGCACGCGCGTGCCGTCGATGCCTTCCCACTCGAAGAGGTCGTACGGCAGGTTGTTCGTCTCGTTCCAACTGATCTTGATCGTGAAGAAGTTGTCGATCCCCGCCCCGCGCAAGAGCTGCGGCATCCCGGCGGAATAGCCGAACACATCGGGGAACCACGCCACGGAGCAGCGCACGCCGAATTTTTCCTGGAAGTAGCGCTGACCGTACACATGCTGCCGAACGAACGCCTCACCGCCCGTGATGTTCGAGTCGCACTCGCACCACGCGCCGCCCACCGGCTCCCACCGGCCTTCGGCGACGCGCTGACGGATCGCCTCGAAGAGCGCGGGGTCGTCCTCCTCCATCCACTGATACGCCTGCGCGGAGCTCTGGTTGAAGATGAAGTCCGGGTACTGCTCCATCAGCCCGATCTGCGTCCAGAAAGTCCGTCGCGCCTTGCGGCGGGTCTCCGCAAGCGGCCAGAGCCACGCGAGGTCAATGTGCGCGTGACCGCTGATCGCGATGCCGCCGACCGGTGGATAGCGCTCCCCGATCTCGGCCAGGCGCTCTGCAACCGCCTCGCGCGCCCGCCGGACTCCGTCCCGCGCTTCTTCGGAAAGCGGCTCTATTGGGCTGGGCGCCTCCGGCACGCTCCACAGGCCGAAGCCCTCGATGAGCGGATTTGCGATCCCCGACTCCTCGGCCCAGCTTTGAGAATACCCGGAGCCCCGCGACGCGCTCTGCCCGCCCACGATGCGGCTGATGATCGTCTTGCTGTTCGTCGGCCACACGGGGGCGAGGAGCGTCAGAGCAGCGTCGATGGTGTCGAGCAGGTGGGGCGTGACCTCATGATCGGGGAGCTGCGCACAGACCTCGGCGATCATACTCAGATCGCGTTCCAGGGCACGCACGTCCGTTTCCGGCACGACGAGCAGCGCGCTGTCCACGCCGGGACCGTAGACATGCGAGCCGAAGATACCCTTCGGCACGACCTCGGCGTCGATCTCGATCTGCTCGCCACCCGCTGCGCTCTCGGCGACGCGGTACGCCCGGTGCATCGGGTTCAACCCGCCCTGCACGCCGTTAGACAGGCGCACGAAGCCCTCACCACCCAGCCACAACTCTAGCTCGACCGGCATCCCGGACCACGCCTCGGGCACCGTCGCCGTCGCCTGAAGCCGCACGGGGAAATCCTCAGACGGCCATCGATCACCAAGCCGGAGCTGCGTCGTCTCGCCTTCAGGGCCGGTGAAACGCCACTCCTCGACGGGCTGCTCAAGCGCATTGCGCCAGACGCGCAGCTCCACAAGCCGCCGGTTTTGCCGTGCCAGGCGATGGGTATCGTGCGTGTTCACAGTGGCTCCTTGGTATATGATGGGGGAAGAGTGATTCGGCTCCGTATCATACTCGGGGACCGGTGAGCCGTCAACCGGAAACGCTGGGCAAGCTCGCGTGTACCATCAATGCAAAACCGTCTATACTGTTTGCGAGAGACCATCAGCACGGTGGAAAGGGTGAGCATGGACAGCTCCGGTTATACACCCCGCAGGCGCTCTGCGCTGTTGCTGATCGCCGCCCTGCTGCTAGTGGCGTGCGGACCGTTCGGTGGCGACTCCGCGCAGACGAGGGCCACGCCCGCCGCGAAGGGCCGGGCGGGCGAGCAACAGACCGGAAAGAACAACCAGGCGGCGGGCACGAAACCGGGCAGCAAGGCGCAGAAACCGGGCGGTGGAAAGGTGGTGGCGACCAGCGTCCCACTACCGCCGGGCAAGGTCGTGCCAGTGCGCGCGGCGGCATACGGCGGATCATACGACGAGTGGTCCGCGCGGTGGTGGCGGTGGGCACTAAGCATCCCGGAGCGCGGCCACCCGATCGCGGACGGAACCGGCGCGCGCTGCGGCGTGAAACAAAAGGGCAACGTCTGGTTCCTTGCTGGTACCTTCGGCGGCCCCGCGACTCGTACCTGCACCATCCCAGCGGGCAAGGCGTTCTTCTTCCCGATCATCAACATCGTGTTTCTCGACCGTGATGGCGCCGGGGTCAAGCCGCAGAGACTACTCGCGCCGGCGCAGGCTGCGATGGACGGGATCACGAGCCTGGAGCTGTCGGTCGACGGAAAGGCGATACGCAAACTCGGCAGGTATCGGGCCGATTCTTCCGGGTTCCGCGTTACGGTCGTGGATGGCAACTTTCTTCGGCAAAGTGGGGGGCGCTATATCGGCGCCACCGATGGCTACTGGGTGCTGCTCTCTCCCCTCGCACCAGGGAAGCACACTATACACTTCCGAGGGGTGACGGAGACGAACAACGCTGGCGCGATCTTCGAAACCGAGGTCACCTACCGCCTGACCGTGCGCCGCTCGTAAGGGCGTTCAATTGAACGCCCTGGTGAACGCCCTGGCTGATCCCGCACCACCCTGATCACCCCCACGCAACACCGCCGGATCATGCAGCGCCGGGGATGAAACCCCGCAGCCACGGCTTCACCCACGCAAGGTTCTGGCTCGTGCGAACGCGGTCGACGTACTGCTGGATGCTTGCCGTTTGCGTGGCGCCCGGAGGTGCAGACGGCATGGCGTCGCCGGGCAATTCTTCCACCGGAAAGCCGGCGTCGCGCATCTGCCTGCGCGCGCGGCGCATCTCGCGCTTGAGCAGGGTCAGCTCCCTGGTCATCAACTGCAAGTCGTCACGCAATGTTTCCGCAGCCGCCTCACGTGCGGTGAGTACGGCGCACAGCTCCTGCCAGCTCATGCCCTCACACGCCGTTGCTTTCGGCGCTTCCTGCGCCCGGTGTCCGGACTGAGCAGCGGCATCATACGCACGGCGGCGCGCCGTGAAATCCGATACGAACGCTTCCAGGCCGTGGTCGCAATCATCCGCGAGCCTGCGGATAACGTCGATGGATCGCGGGTGCTCCGTCACAATAGGCATCGTTCATCTCCTCTACGCTGGTCCTGCTCGCCGGGACAGTCAACCCGCCCCGTCGCTTTGTCACGCCGCCAATCATAGGTCGAGTTCGGCACGGACGCCGTAAACAGGGCACAGAGAGTGATGAACATGCTGTTAACAGCGGGGCGTCGTGGGTCGAAGGAGCCTGTATTAATACTAACTCCGGCTGATCGGTAGTGTTTCTGTCATTCCGAGCTTGCGAGGGATCCGTGGTCGGGGTTACGGATCCCTCACGGAGTTCGGGATGACAGGCATCTGGGTTCATCCGGATTGCGTATCACCTGCGGTGAGTCGCGTACCTGGGCAAATCCGACGAGCAGGAGACGGTTAACCGCAGTGCGAGGGTTACTCGCGGAGCAGAAGGCTCTCGCCGGCCATTGCGGGCTGCGGCGGCAACTCCAGCAGCGCGAGAAGCGTGGGCGCGACATCCGCTAGCTTCCCGCCATCGCGCAGCCCTGTTACGTCCGATGCGCCGACAAGGATGCACGGCACCGAGTTCGTCGTGTGTGTCGTGCACGGCGAGCCATCCGCCATCAGCATCACCTCGGCGTTGCCGTGATCAGCAATCAAAAGCGCGCACCCACCCCGTTCCAGCGTGGCATCGACCACTTGCCGGACACATGCGTCCACGGTCTCGCACGCGGCGACGGTTGCCGGAACGGAGCCGGTGTGACCCACCATGTCGGGGTTCGCGAAGTTAACGACGAGCAGGGCGTCCTCGCCCGTGCGGATGCGCGCCGTCACCGCCGCCGCGAGGTTGTTCGCACTCATCTCCGGCTGCTGGTCGTACGTGGCCACCTTCGGAGAGGGTATCAGCGTGCGGCTTTCACCGGGATACGGCTGCTCCCGGCCACCATTCAGGAAGTACGTCACGTGCGCGTACTTCTCCGTCTCCGCGGCGTGGTGCTGGTGCAGGCCGGCTTCCCCAACGACCTCGGCGAGCGGATGCGCGACGTGGAACGACTGGAACGCCACCGCCGAAACGGGCAGGGTGGCGTCGTACTCCGCGAACGTGACGAAGTGCAGCGGTTCGATACACTCCCCTCGCTCGAAAAACGGGAACGTCGAAGCAAGAAATGCGCGCGTTAACTCGCGGCCGCGGTCGGTGCGGAAGTTGAAGTACACGACGCTATCGCCCGGCCGCACGGTCGTCGCCTCGCCGTCCGGGCCAGGCAGAACTACCGGCTCGACGAACTCATCGGTCACACCCGCGTCGTACGACGCCTGCACCGCCTCGGAAGCCGACCGCGCCCGCGTGCCCACGCCGTGCACGAGCAGGTCGTACGCGCGCTGCACCCGCTCCCAGCGGGCATCGCGATCCATCGCGTAGTACCGGCCGATCAAAGACGCAAACCGCCCGACGCCCAGCCGCTCCAGCTCCGGCTCCCACTCCCGGAGGAAGCCGAGCGCGCTGCGTGGCGGCGTATCACGCCCGTCCAGGAAGGCGTGGATCGCGACCCGACCCAGTCTACGCCGCCGGGCGAGGTCCAGCAGCGCGCGCAGGTGATTGAAGTGACTGTGTACCCCGCCCGAGCTGAACAGGCCAATCAGATGGAGCGTGCCGCCCGTGCGCCGCGCGTGCTCCACCGCACCGACCAGCGCCGGATTTTCAAAGAACACTCCATC
>JACDAU010000279.1 GCA_013695265.1 Chloroflexia bacterium | reverse complement strand
TGGGCGGTCCATCGCCCGCTCGTGGATGCAAGCGAGATGTACGCTCAGCGACGGCTGCTTGACCGGGTCGTGCAGGCGCCGCCCAACGCTACGATCTATGACACCGAGAACACGGCGGCGTTGCAGTATATGACCTTCGTGGAACGGCGCAGGCCGGATATCACGTTCGTCCAGATACGTACCAAGAACGTCGAGAAGCGCCTGGATCTCCACCTGCCAGCCGGACGCCAAGTGTACTTCCTGCACGCGAACTACAAGAAACTTCTGGCGAGAAGTGGGCGCGGGCTGCGCAAAGAGGGAACGCTGTGGCGCGTGGTAGCGTGCGAACAGGCCGGTAACACCTCCCCGGTTTCGACGCCGACCATCCTGGCTGGCTGTGACCCCCCTCCTCCTGCCTCCGTCCCTCGGGTAGATGATCGATGAGCCGCACGAGCAAGCTGTTGCGCGGCGGTCCCATCTCGCGTCGACGGTTTCTGACCGGTTCGCTGCTCTGCGCTGGTTCGCTGGGAGCGGCGGCCGCCGTGCTCTTTCGTGGTGAGCGCGGGAACGAGCCTGTCGCGCCACCCGGGAAGCCGCTCTACTGGGTGACATCGAATGACCGCAAGATCGGCTTCGATGACCTGGGCAATGTCGTTGCTCTACAACGCGACGACATCCCCTTGCCGCTCGCTCCGCGGCGCAGCGGCCTCTCGCTACACGACCCCGTTTCCAGCGAGCGGCTCTGGGTTTCCGGCACGATGCGGGCGCAGCGCGGCGCGGTCGTTCAGACGGCCCGGCTCGAAGGAATGGGGTTCTCGGTGGAGGCGGTGTATCGCTTCCTGCAGGATGACACGCTTGAGGTCGATGGATGGGTCGCGGACGAGACGGGACGAGATCGGGTCATCGACCTGATTTTCTCCGTCCCGCTCACGTTGGACGGCACATCATGGCAGCCCAGCCTCACAGAACCTCGCCGCCTGACTTCCAGCGACGCGGCGCCATTGCAGCAACACGTGCCGCTCGCGCTGGTTGGCGACATCGGAGACAAGTACGACCTCGCCTTTTCGATCCCACCGGATCATCCGGTCCGATTCGAGATACAGCCCGACCCTGAGGGCGAGGCGTTCTCCGTGCGCCTCAAGTTCGGGCTGTCGCCTGCAGCTGGGGGTGTCCTTCGCAGCCGTGCACCCTTTCGCTTCGCGCTCGACATCCTGCCCGCTGGCGCGGGCCTTCGGTTCGCGCTCGACCGATACTACGCACGGCACACCGAGGTGTTTGCCTCTCACGTTCGGCGCTTCGGCTTCTGGCAGATCGCGCCCCGCGGCAAGTTCACACGGCCACAGTATTACGCGTTTCATGAGACTGGCTACGCAGGCGGGAAAGCGCGCAGTGTCGATGCGTACGAGCGCAACGATGGGTGGGGGCTAGACGAGGCGGCCGGCGTCTACACACTCGCGTATACCCTCGTGGGTCAGGCGGAGATCACCAGTCTCGCGGAACTGCCCACCGACTACGACGCTTCTATGACGGCACTCGATGAATGGAACGCACCGGCCAATCCGTTTGGCGGACCATCGCCACGCCTGCCCAACAGCTACACGGATGTCGACCAGCACAAGGCGATCATCGCAAACTGCGCGCTCCACGTCTCCCCGAATCGTCTCCATCTCGTTCGCCGCACGACTGCCTGGGGCGGCAACTCGGTCACGTTTCCGCTGAACCCCAGTCCGGAGCTCGGCTCGCTCTCTCCCACGATCGCCCGATACATGCTCGACGACCACGTGCCGTTGCTGCTCGCTTCGGCCAGCGTGGACGGTGTGTATGTTGACTCACTCGAAGCCTGGGGGAACTTCTACAACTATCGGCGGGCGCATTTCGCCACCGCCAGGATCCCGTTGACCTATCAAGCGGACCGTCGCCAGCCAGCGCTGTTCAATACCTTCTCGCATCAAGAGTACCTGTGGGAGCTCCGCGAACGCCTGCACGCCGCAGGCAAGATACTGATGGGCAACGGCGTCTCGGAGTCGCGTGCGTTCAACGGGTTCGCGCTGGATGTCATCTGCGCGGAGCAAACATTTGAGTCCGTGCTCAACAACGAACCACTTCTCGCGTATTATCGCACAATCGCCCGACACAAGCCGGCGCTGCTGATGATCTATGATGGCTGGGAGCGCGAGCAGGATGTAGCGCGGCTATGGAAGTGGTCACTCTTGTATGGTTTCTTCGCGTCCTCCGGGCCGCAAAACGCGTCGTATGTGACTCCCGTGAACGAGGTGCGCTACCAGGACCGCTTTGCGCCGCACCTGATACGGCTCGCGTCGGCGGGTTGGCAGCCCCGCACGGGGGTCAGTACGGCCGACTCGCACGTGCGGGTCGAACGGCATGGCGATGGTTCCCATTTCTTCCTCGTCTTGTACAATACAGGTCCGTCGGTGAGCCTCGTCACGTTACAGGTCGATCATTCGGTCGTGCTGCGGAGTGGGGCGGCGCGGATGCGCGATGTTTTGTCCGATGAGGAGATGAATGTCGGCATTCTATCGGGCTCGAAATCTCAAGTGGCGGCGGATGAGATCCGGGTGCTGGAGATATGGGAGACCGTTACCTGAGGCTTGTTATAATCGGCACTTCAACGGAACTTTGATTGACACCTGACGCCGTAAACGCCGAAGCGGACCGGAGAGGGTAGAGATGGCATCGCAGTTCACGATTGGCATCGAGGAAGAGTTCCAGATCGTCAACCCAGAGACGAACCAGCTTGTCTCCCACGTTGCCCAGATGCTCAGTGAGGGGGCTGAGCTACTGGGGGATCAGATCAAGCCAGAGATGCTGCAAAGCGTCGTGGAGGTGGGCACGAAGATCTGCGGCGATATCAAGGAGGCGCGTGAGGAGTTGCTCAAGCTCCGCTGCGGCCTGCTCTCTCTTTGTGAGCCGGAGGGACTCGTGATCGCGGGTAGCGGCACCCACCCGTTCAGCGACTGGCGCGATCAGCAGGTGACGGAGAAGGAACGGTACCAGGAGATGCTTTCCGCGCTGGGCGATGTCGCGAGGGGGCTGATTATTTGGGGGCTGCACGTCCATGTGTACGTCCCCGAACCCGACATCGCGATGGATGTGTTCAATGAGGCGCGCTACTTCCTGCCGCACCTGCTCGCGCTCTCCACCGCCTCGCCGTTCTGGGTGGGCAGGCCGACGGGGCTGAAGAGCTACCGGCACGTGATCTGGAACCAGTTGCCGCGAACCGGTATGCCCGATGCCTTCAAGTCGTGGAGCGACTACGAGGGGTTCGTCGACCTCCTGGTACAAACCCACTGCATTGAAGATGCGACGAAGATCTGGTGGGATCTGCGACCACACCCGACGTTCCGCACACTGGAGTTCCGCATCTGCGACATGCAAAGCCGGGTCGAGGACACGCTGGCGCTCGCCGCCCTTTCCCAGGCCATCGTCGCAAAGCTCTACTATTTGCGGGCACGGAACATGGGGTTCCGGCAGTATCCACGGGCGGCACTTTCCGAGAATCGCTGGCGGGCGATGCGCTATGGCCTTGAGGGCAAGCTCATTGACTTCGGCAAGCGCGAGGAAGTGGAGGAGCGCATCCTGATCGAGGAACTACTGGCGTTCGTGGACGACGTGCTCGACGAGCTGAACTGTCGCGCAGAGGTGGAGCACATCCACTCGATACTGGAAACCGGCACGAGCGCGGACCGGCAGCTCGAGGTGTGGTCAAAGACGCAAGATGTCCGTGCAGTGGCGAAAATGGTGGTGGATGAGACCATGGCGGGAATGGAGCCAATGGAGTGCGACCTGCGCGGCATGCCCCGCCGCTAGCGATCCCGCCGCCGAGGTTCGACTGCTGGTAACCACCCAGTTCCTGGCAATGTCATACGCGATCCGTCTGAAAGGTGAACACGACATCCCGCTCGCAGGCTCAGGGCAAGGTCTGAGCTGCCACGCATGATCCGTAACCCCGGCCACGGATCCCTCGCAGGCTCGGAATGACGTGTGCGCTAACTTTAAGCCAGGACTGGATTACTCGCGCTATGGCGCGGAGCGGAGCGTCTCGCTGTACGGTGCGGTCAGAGAATTTCCGCTGCGATCGTGCAGGCCACGCGAAACGCGAAGCTCGAGTTGTCTGGGTGGTGGCGATGGTAGTTTGAGCGTCGCTTTCCGATTCCCAAGTGTGTAGTCCCACACGCCAGCCACGCGCCTTCCCCGGCTGATCAAGGCAGCGTTCGCAAGTGAGTCCACAGCAACAGGCTCACTGAAGCGGACCGTCACCACGTTCCGTGCGACTTCGGCGCTCGTCACGCGCGGGGGGGTCGTGTCGCGTATGACGGTGTCAGTGTAGACGAGCCAGTTGTCCGCGGCGTCGGTGTAGCGGATCCACACGGTTTTGACGCCCTCACCGCTGCCCAGGTCCCAGTTATGGATGCCCCGGCCACGTTCCCACGAATACCACGTTGAACCATCGACGCTCCACTCAACCCGGATGTCTCCCCCGGTTTCGTCCGCCGCCCTCGTGACCACCGTTGTGTACTGGTCCCGGACGCTGTGCAGACCCGCGTCGAGCGGCGAGTGCGCGAGTTCTGGTGCTGTCAACGAGGTGCGCCATAACGAGACATCACCGATGACCGCGTTCGGGTACCTCCAGCCCCCAGCCGGTCCGAGCGTTAGCGCTGCACCGGTCACGGAAGGTTCAATGCGGGATGCTCCCACTCTTGTGCCGTTGAGCCACAAAGAGACGGTTTCTTCCTTCCAAAGCACTGCGTAGCTCTGTGCCGCGCCCGGCTTCCAGGCAGCGGAGGCGAGTGTCTTGCCTCCCTCGCGAAGGTCGAGCTTCCGGCCATTGACCGCTAACCGCAGGTTGCCGAGCCGCATCAACGTGGCGTTGTGTGGCGCGGTGGCCTCTGGCCTCGCCCAGAACAGCAGTGCGCCCTCCCGTCCGATTGTAGTGTCGTACTCGACTGTTGTCCGAGAGCGCGCCGATACACTGGCAAAGGGCTTGCCGGCCCACGAATATCCCTTACCGAGTGAGCCGTCCAGGTACGAACTCGTGTGCCTACCCGCTTCGAGCTGCGCACCGTCAAGGTAGTAGACGTTATCGGCCCTGATGGCCTCGGTGGAGAGCAGTCCGTACAACCCTACCCTCGTGGTCGCCTCGAATGTAAACCGTCCTCGATACCACCCACCACCGGCGGCGGTCCAGCGCATTGTAGGCCGATTTCGTTCCCCGATGAGCGCGGTGTCGACGCCCTGCGGCCGGCGCGTGCCCTCGTAGTACCAGCCCCGCAGTATATCGTTGGTGATTTCTTTGCCGTCCCGAAGTCGGACATATACGGAGTAAGTGTATGCCGTGCCTGGTTTGAGCTTGGCCGCCTGGAATGTTGCCGCGCGGCCCGACTGCAGCTTGCGAACGAGCAATCCGTGCCGCCCGTAGCGCGAGTAGTCGGTCGACGCGACCACGGAGACGTACGAGTTGAGCCCGTTCCATCGGTCGGCATTTACCTCCAAACTGGAGTTCGCGAGCAGGTTCTGCGCCGGGCGTTCCAGCAGCAGGCCATCAGCGCGGTACGCCCCGGGAGTGCGGCCTTGCTCGAGTTGCACGGCGTCCCACAGTACCTGACCGCCGGAAAGACGCACCCTGGCATCGGTCGCGTTCGAGCCTGTAGTGAACTTGAGTCTCACCCGCTGCCAACTATCCCCGCCCACGAAGTTGAGTTTCCGAGTCTTGAGCGATCGGCTCCGACCTGCTTGTGTCGCGAACTCGCTGATAGCCAGCGCGCCGCCCGCGCCCCGAACCCACGCGGAAAGGGAGTACTGCGTGCCGGGCTTGATAACGACCCCCTGCCCGAGGTCGGCCTCCGGTTTGCCGGTTCCCGTCACCCTGCGTAAGGCGAGAGCGCCGTGGTGGGCGGCAGTTGCTGGCTCATACACGGACGGTCCCTCCTCGCGCAACCCCGTCTCCCAGGCTTCAGGGAGTCCGCCCGCCCAGGCCTCGAAGCTGGCATTGCGCAGCAGGTTCGGGCCGAGTGGACGGTATGCGGGTTGGCCGGTTACCGTTGGCTGGGCGCCAATGGCCGCGAGCGGGGTACCCGAGAGTCCCGCTGAGAGCAAAACTCTCGGGTCCGGCGCGACCACGACGGAACCTCTCGGTGGCTGTTCTTCGAGCGTGACCCTGGTGGCGACTGCGTCGCTCCACGCTCCAACTTCGTTCTTGAACCGTGCATAAACGGTCTTCGTGCCATCGCCCGGCGCCAGCGTCCATTTCTTCCTGCCCGCGTACGGCTCCTCGAATGCATCGGTAAAGTGCATGTTATTCGAGACCATCATGCCCACGACCGGATCCTCGGCGTCCCGCGCCGCAAGCCGCAGCGTGACCCAGCGCGTCGACGCCGAGTCAGGTTCCTCGACTATGCTCACGGTGCCCTGCATCGGGGCGGTTCCGGGTGCTCGATCGGTGAACGCCGGTCCGGGACCGAGCAAGGTAACCGTGCGTGTACCGCCCATCGTGTCGTTCTTTTGAAGGGCTTCTTGCCTGGCGCCCGGCCAGAACACGTCCACGTGCCAGCCGCGGACTCTGGAACCGGTGTCCTCCGCAACGAAGACCTGATCGCCCCATCCCTCGATGCTCATGCGCGTGCCGAGCGGTATGTACCGGGGATCTACTGCAACCGCTCCCCAGTGGACCTGGTTTCCGTTGAACATCACGCCGTGTCCCGGATCACCTGGCCCCTTGCCCGTTTCCTGCTTGGCCGCTGTGTAATACGTGATCGCAGCGTCGTGTTGCTCGCCCTCCTCAACACTCGGCCGGATATCGCTGATGATCTCCACCCCCTTCGAGGCGGTGCGCCCGGCGTTGGCGAACATTCCTGCCTCAACTTCACTCACCCGATACAGGCGGTCAAGCCCTTTGGGAGTGCCGTCGTTATACCAGTACGTGCTGTTTGCGGGGCTACCCCAGACGTTGCCATCATAGACGACGAAGTACTTACCGTCTGGGCTGACGCCCTTGATGACGATCCAGTGGGCACCGGAGAAGTTGTCGAATCGTCCAGTGCGCAAGGCAGGATCGGTGGACGCGCCGTCTATATCGGTCCCCTGGCTGATTCTGTCCATGTTCACCGCGGCGATCGCGATGTTACCGCGCGCGACCACGTCCCGAAGGCTGGTGGCGTTTACGATGTTGCTGCGGTACTGCACGCCCCAGTGCTGCAGAGCCCCCGTGATGTCCTTGTGGTTAGTTGCTCCGCCGTGGTGCATGAACGCCCGGATGTCCTTGATCGGCACGGACACGTTCTGACCGTACTGGATCGCCATTGCGACGGACGAAGGGCCGCAGTTCACGTTCTGATTGTTGTGGGTGTCGTAGCTTGAGGGCTCGCCCTGATAGCGGTACCACGACGCTGCTTGCAGGTCGGCCTGTGCCTGCACGGACGTGGGTGCGACCAATGGCAAGAACCCGGCAAGGACCAGCCAAACGGCGAAAAAGGAGATGCAACGGACCCCTCTCATGCCCACGTCATTGCCCCTTTCCGGACTCGCTATCGAACTGTTTGCAACTGTTGGCCCTGGGTCGGAGAACTGCAGGCGATATTCATCAGGCGAATGGTCCCGCAAGCGATGCGAATAAGGTCTGTCCATCGCTCCAAGGATTGCTTCTACGGGCAACCAAAGTGCAGTGCGCCGGGCCCCAAAATTGAGGCCGCCAAGGCAGCATATAGAGAAAACCTGAACCCGCTAAACGGCTACCTGTTCGAAGGCGGAGTTGCAGGAATGATGTCCTGCCGTGCCGGAGCCTGACCCTCGCATATTCTCCGCTATGTCACCTTCTCTGTGAACACGACGAGCTTGCGATCATAGCGGTCGGAGTCAGGGTTGAACTCCCCTTCGCACGTGATCAGGTTCAGGTGCGTAGCCTCGGTGGGGCCGAAGATCTCCAGGATCGGAGCGTCGGCGTCGAAGTACACCTGTTTCTTCGTGACGCGGAAGTCGATCTTCTTCCCCTTGGTGTCGACCACGGACACGATGTCGTCAACTTCAATGTCTTCCAGGTGTGCGAAAACAGCGGGACCGGTTCGAGAATCGAGGTGCCCGGCGATGACGGAGTTCCCCTTCGTACCTGGCACGTATCCCGGCTCGAACCACGCGACGTTTTCCCACTTCTTCGGCACGTCCATCGCGCGCGAGTTTGGGGCATAGGTGACGTGCTCGACGGCAGCGTCTACCTTCAACTTCGGCGTGTTTATCAGGAAGCGGGCGGGCGGATTAAGCTTCTGCGCGACGGGTGCCGTGGTCGCGGTTGGCGCCAGGGATTTGGTCGGCTTCGCCGCCGCAGTAGGCGCACTCTTCGCGCCGCCACCGCGCTTGACTCGTTCCGTTGGAATCGCCGTTGGCGCCTGAGTCGGCGCGATTGTGGCTGTGGGTTCGTCGGACACAGCGGTCGGCGCGTCGGCGGGCTCATTTTGCGCGACTGTTGTGGGCTTGCTGTTTGCCCTGCTTGGAGTCGGGGAACTCTGACCGCAGCCACCCGCGAGGATCGCTAGGCTCAACAGGAGTAGAATTGCGCTATGCCGGATGTTTTGCACTGGTCTCGTGTCCTCCTCTGTCTTGCTCGATATTCATAGTACTGCGCCGTCACGCTATGCTGTCTTAAACGTTAACGCGTCTGCGGCGGTTTCAGTTTCGTCGGAGGAACAGCCCGAGGCCAAGCGCCCCGACCAGCACTGCGATGCCGGAGACGAGAGCCCCGGTCCGATCGGCGCCTTCGTCGGGTTCCTCGGTCGTTTCTGGATGCGCCTCCTGCCCTGCCGCTCCAGCAGCAACGGGGGTGATGATCGGCGATGGCCTCGGTGTCGGAGTATCCATGATGGACGGTGCGCCGGTGGGGACGGGCCCTGCTGGTTCCGGCGTCGTGGCGGTACCCGCGCCCGGCGTTGTTTCAACTGTCGCCTCCACCTCGGTGGCCTGGATGACAGGCGCCGCGCCAGCCCTGGTATTCGCTGCCTGTGCTTGCCACACGATACTCAGGACTATCAGAATCAGTAGCGCTTGCAAAGCCTTCAATTGACGGCTCAATGTGTTCATCTCTCTACTCCCCAAATGGTGCCCACTGCTGAACCGGCGCTGTCCGGCGGCGAGCAAGCTGTGGTTAGCGAGCGCACACGAGCCTTCGCGCCGTTTGTGTTTGGCCGTTCGAGTGTAGCACAAGCCATGCGAAAGGTCCGCCGGATACCTCGCTCTCCTCCAGCAGAAGGCTGCTTCTCGACTGGAATCGATTGTGTCGGGTATTTGCGTCCCAGTTCCGGCGCTCCCGTGGAGGTATGGGGCGGTCCAGCATCGGCCCGTGGTATAGTCGCGATGACTGGTGGCGGACGGTGATGCTCGACCGGACCGAGGCGCTGGGAGATGGTGTCCACTGCAAGATGCGACGGCTATGGGGAGCCCATCGAAGCGTCCACCGACCTTCAGCCTACGCTTCAGGTTTTCAGAACGCGAGGCATTCGCACGTGAGGAATGAGTCATGAGCGGCGACAGGACGGGTCTGCGCTTCGTCACCTTTCTGACGGACTTCGGGCTGGCATGGGGGCCAGTGGGCACCTGTCACGCGGTGATGGCGGGCGTTGCGCCGGGTATTCGAATCATCGACCTCTCGCACGGCATACCACCGTTCGACAAGCGGGCAGGGGCATGGGTGCTTGCCTCCGCTGTACCGTATCTGCCCGTCGCGGTCCACGTCGCGGTGGTGGATCCGGGGGTCGGCACGGAACGCCTGCCACTCGCGCTGCGCACCGCGCGGGGAGATGTGCTCGTGGGACCGGACAACGGGCTGCTGATCCCGGCTGCTGAGCGGCTCGGCGGGGTTGTCGAAGTGCGAGAGATCACCAACCTCGACCTGATGCGCCAGCCCGTCTCCCACACGTTTCACGGGCGCGACCTCTTTGCACCGGTCGGCGCGCACATCGCAAGTGGGGTGTCGCTCGCGGAGGTTGGCCCGGCAGTGTCGATTCAGCACCTCTCCCCTCCACCGTGGACGCGTCCGAACTATGCAGCGCACGTTGTGGTCGGCGAAGTGGCGCTCCTCGACAATTTCGGAAACGTCCGCACCAACATCGAGGAGCGGCGCTGGCCCATCGATCCCAGTAGACGGGTGCGTCTGGTCACGCCCAGCGGCCCTATGGAGCTACCCACGGCACGCACGTTCGGGGAGATGGCGAGGGGCAGTCTATTCGTGTTCGACGACTCCTCCGGCTACATCTGCATCGCGCGCAACCAGGGCAGCGCGGGGATAGCACTGGGCGTGCGATCCGGAGATGCGCTCAGTTTGGAGCGGATGTAGCAGCGTTGTAATACGCAATGCGCTTGAACACTACAACATGTCATCCCGAACTCCGTGAGGGATCCGTAAACCGGACCACGGATTCCTCGCAGGCTCGGCTTGACAGATGCACTACCATTCAGCCGCAGTTGATGTAATCCGGTCAGCACTGTGCGAGGCAGAGGTTCCAGAAGCGGATTGTGCGACCAGCACAGGTTAGCCTTCTCATCGAAATCTGGTCACCGGCGGTCTGGCATTGGTGTGACGACAATCAGACGGAAGCCCGACTATTGATCATCGCGGACCAGGGGCATCGTCATGCAGCGGGGGCCGCCGCGGGCACGGGATAACTCCTGACCGCCCACCTTGATCGCCACCTTCTTGCCTGTCCCGATCGCGATGCGGCGGCCCAGCTTCTCGAAGGTGACGTGCTCGCCATCCACGAGGAACCGTTTGGTTCCATCGACCTCGGTCACGCACTCCTCGACCGAGATAACCTCGTAGCCCGCCTGTCTGTGCAACGTCTCGAAGGTGGCCTCGTTGCGCTCGTACCCGATCACGACGCCCGGTGCGAGCGCTACAAAGTTCGCCGCGTCGGTCCACTGCTCCCGGTCCTGGCTCAAACGGTCCGGCCCGCCGCACTCAATTGTGTGGAGTCGCATTCCCTCACGCCGCTCCAGCAGATCCGGGAGGAACGCGGTATGTTCCTGGACGCGTACACCGTCGCGGGCCAGCGTCATCTCCACCATGCGCACGCCGTCGTTGCCGTAGCCGCGCAAGAGCGGGGAGTATAGCACGCACTCCTCTGGTGAGATGAACGTGAACACGGTGTCGAGGTGCATTTGCGCGCGGCGTGCGGGGAGGAGCGCCACATAGATCGTGCAGATCGGCGATCCTGCGTGCAACAGGCTACGGGCAATGGCGTCTATGCCCTGGTGGTCGGTGCGTTCGGAGCAGCCGATCAACAGCGCGTGGTCGTTCAGTACGAGCACGTCACCACCCTCTATGTGCGCGGCGGGGTAGGTGTCGCGCTGCACGGCGAACGGGTCCCACCACGTCGGCTCCGCGCCATCGCCGGTCGCGAATATCGGGTGATAATGATAGATGTAGCGCAGCAACAGCGGTTCGCGCCGGCGCGCTGGAAGCCGCATCGAGCTGATCAGCGCACGTTGCCCCACAACCGCGGCGGGGTCGCGCATGAAGAGCAGGTTTGGGATCGGTTGCGGGCGGTAGAGTGTGCGGTCTGCCAGGAACTCCGCAAGGGAGTGGGGAGTGTCCTCCGGCTGGCCCGCGATGAGAGCCGTTACGAGGCTCGCCGGATCCAGCTTCAAGAGTTCCCGCGCCAGCGCCGCACGGACCTCCTCGTAGCCAGGCTCGAGGTCCATCACTTCCTGTACCAGCGTCCGGCGCAGTCCCTCGTCCGCGAGCACCTCCTCCAGCAGCGTCGCAACGTACAGGATACCCTGCGGGCCTGTCGCCAGCTCAATCACTGAGGAGACTACCTCGTGCTCGGCCTGCGCACCCGGCAGCCAGAGTATCTCGTCGAAGAGCAGCTCGTCGCGCATCTCCGGCGTCATATGTTCGATCTCCGAGCCGGGCCGGTGGAGCATGACGCTGCGGAGCCGTCCGGTCTCGCTTGTTATGTGCAGGTTGGGCATAGGTGCGCGTATCGTACGCGACGCGCCGGAGAGCGCGCAAGGCTACACAGCGCTGCCAAGGACGTTGCCGATCACCGCTGCGAGAAGTCCGAGCAGCAGGCTCCCGCCGGCGTACACGGCCGCCTGAATGATCTGGCCGTGCGCGGCACGTTCCATGGTCTCCTGCGTGAGTGTGGAGAATGTGGTGTAGCTGCCCAGAAAGCCGACCGCGAACAGCAACCGGTACGCGTCGGGCACGCCGAGCCGGCGAAGTCCGTACGCGACGAAGAAAGCCAGGACGAAGCTGCCGGTGACGTTGATTAGCATCGTCCCGAGTGGGAAGCTGTGGCCCCACCAGCGCGACAACCCGAGCGAGACGAGATACCGCGCGTTCGCACCCAGAAACCCACCCGCCCCAACTAGCAAGTATCGCATTCGCTGCCTCCCTTCGCGTTATGCTAGCCGGGACCGGGGTGCGACGCCAGCGAACTTAACCATATCGCCCTTGCCGAATGGTTATACTGGGCGTGATGGAGCCGAAGCTTTTTGTGGTAACCGGGGCGCCTGGCTCGGGCAAGAGTACAGCAGCCCAGGCATTTATCCAGCGTCGCACCTCGTACCTCGCGTACGACATCGACTGGCTGGGGATGGTCGCCTCTGACCTGGCGGGTAAGGACATCTTCTTCGAGCCGTCCACCTGGAAACCGTATGGGGCGCTGTGGTTCGAGGTGCTGCACACCGCGTATCGAAACGGGCGGATCGCGGTATTCTTCTCGCCGAACACCCCAAGCGACTTCGCGTCGCTCGGCCTCCCTGCCTGGTGTCGAGCCATCGAGTGGTTGTTGCTTGACTGCGACAATGTGACGAGGCGCGAGCGGCTGCGGTCCCGGCCAGAATGGACAGCGCCTATGATCGAGGACGCGATCGAGGACGCGCGTGACCTGCGCTCGAGAGTCACTGACAGGGTAGATACCGCCCGAGAGACTCCGGCGCAGGTGGCTAGGTCAATCCTGTTCTGGCTCGATTCGCACGGATTGAGGCCGGTCTAATCCGCGAACGACTATGCGGCGTGGATTGGGAGGCGTTCCTCCATTCGATGGCCCTTGGCGGTCTCACCGGAGCCGTTAGCACTTTGACCGGAAGAGTGCCAAAAACACTTGCGGTTTCCAGATGGGTGTAGTAGAATGCATATCAGGTTAGCACTCGTGTAGAGAGAGTGCTAAGGGAATACAGGGAACGAGGAGGGGTAGGACGCAGATGACTCAGGCAACTGTCAAGACCATTCGCCCGCTGGGTGACCGCATCGTGGTCAAGCCTGCGGAGCGTGAGGAGATGACCCGCAGCGGTATTGTGCTGCCGGACACAGCGAAGGAGAAGCCGCAACAGGGCACCGTCATCGCCGTTGGTCCGGGCAAGGTGCTCGACAACGGTGAGCGTCAGGCAATGGAGCTATCGGAAGGTCAGACCATCCTGTTCGCTAAGTACGCGGGCACAGAGTTCAGCCTCGACGAAGAGGACGTTCTGATCCTGCGTGAGAGCGACGTGCTCGGGATTCTCAGCTAGATCAGCAGCAGTCACAAAACACGGAGGTATTGCGTAACCTATGGCTAAGCAAGTGGAGTTTAACGAGGAAGCTCGTAAGTCCCTCAAGCAGGGTGTCGACACCCTCGCAAACGTGGTAAAGACCACACTCGGCCCCCGTGGCCGCAACGTGGCGCTCGATAAGAAGTTCGGTGCCCCGAATGTCACGCACGACGGTGTGACGGTCGCCAAGGAAGTCGAGCTCGAAGAGCCGTTCGCAAACATGGGCGCACAACTCCTCAAGGAGGCCGCGACCAAGACCAACGATGTCGCTGGCGACGGGACGACGACCAGCGTCGTGCTCGCCCAGAGCATCGTAAACGAGGGCCTCAAGAACGTGGCCGCTGGCGCAAACCCGATGATGCTCCGCCGGGGCATTGAGCTCGCGACTGAGCAGGCGGTCAAGACGCTTAAGGAGATCAGCACCCCCGTCAAGGGTCGTGACGACATCGCGCACGTCGCGACCGTTTCTTCCGCCGACTCCGAGATCGGCGCCCTGATCGCCGAGGTGATGGACAAGGTCGGCAAGGACGGCGTGATTACGGTCGAGGAGAGCCGCGGGCTCGCGTTCGAGACCGAGTACACCGAAGGTATGCAAATCGACCGCGGGTACATTTCCCCGTACTTCGTCACCAACTCCGAGCGGATGGAGTCCACGCTCGACGATCCGTACATTCTGGTCACGGACAAGAAGCTCTCCGCGATCAATGACATCCTCCCGCTCCTGGAGAAGTTCCTCCAGGTGTCGAAGAACTTGCTCATCATCGGCGAAGACGTCGACGGCGAGGCACTCGCGACGCTCGTGGTGAACAAGCTGCGCGGCACGATCAATGTGCTTGCGGTGAAGGCCCCCGGCTTCGGTGACCGTCGCAAGGAGATGCTCCGCGACATCGCGGTACTTACCGGTGCGACCGTGATCTCTGAGGAGGTTGGCCGCCGGCTCGACAGCGCCACAGTGGAGGATCTTGGCCGCGCACGCCGTGTGGTCGCGACCAAGGACGACACTACGATCGTCGAGGGGCGTGGCGAGCCTACTGAGATCAAGGGCCGCGGAGAGCAGATCCGCGCGCAGATTGAGACCACGACGAGCGACTTCGATCGCGAGAAGCTGCAGGAGCGGCTTGCGAAGCTGCAGGGCGGCGTCGCCGTGATCAAGGTAGGCGCGGCGACTGAGACGGAGCTCAAGCTTCGCAAGACCCGCGTCGAGGATGCGCTCTCGGCCACCCGTGCCGCAGTTGAGGAAGGCATCGTCCCCGGTGGCGGCGTCGCACTAATCCGCGCTGCGGACGAACTCCACAAGGTCAAGGGCGATGGCGACACCCGCACTGGTGTGAACATTGTGCGCCGTGCGCTCGAAGAGCCTCTGCGCCAGATCGCCGCAAACGGTGGTCAGGATGGTGGCGTTATCGCCCAGAACGTGCGCCGCATGCAGCAGGAGCAGAATAACCCGAACCTCGGGTACGACGCGCTCACGGAGGAGTACGCCGACCTGTTAAGCAAGGGCATCATCGATCCTACTAAGGTCGTAAGCTCCGCGCTCCAGAACGCCGCATCGATCGGTTCGATGATCCTCACTACTGAGGCACTCGTGACCGACCTTCCGGAGAAGAACCCCGCTCCAGCGATGCCGGGCGGCGGGATGGACTACTAAACTCGGCGACGAGTTTAAGTTCAGCGTACCGAGTGGGGG
>JACDAU010000327.1 GCA_013695265.1 Chloroflexia bacterium | reverse complement strand
CCGCCGAGACCGCGAGCCGCGAGCAGTTGCACCAGCAAATGAACCAGCTCTCGGCGCTGCTGAAGGTGAGCGCCACCTTCCGCGCCAATGCGCCGCTGGAGCAAGTGCTCGGCGCGATCTGCTCCGCCATCTCCAGCGCGCTGGGCTACCGTCTGGTCGAACTGAGTTTGCTTGACTCCGAGACCGACCTGATGATCCCTACAGGGTGGGCCGGGTTCGCGCCCGAGGAGCGCCGCCGCCTGCGCACGATACGGCGGCAGCCCGGATTCTACGACGTGGTCATGCAGCCCCGGTTTCGCATCTCCAACAGCTACTTTATCTCGCATCGGGACAATCCGGAGACAGAGCTGGGGACGCAGTGGGCCTTTTTACCGGACATCGACGACAGCACCCGCAGCGAGGACGAGTGGCACCAGAACGATGCACTCGCCGTTCCGCTGCAGGATCGTGACGGCAAGCTCATCGGCATGATCTACGTCGACGACCCGCGGGACAGGCGGCTGCCGAGCGTGGAGCAGGTGCAGGTGCTGGAGCTTTTCGCGCAGCAGGCCGCGATGGCCGCTGAAAACGCAACCCTCCTCGGGGAGTTGCAGAAGTCGGAGGCCAAGTACCGGCTGCTGACCGAGACCGCCAGTGACATGATCTTCATGCTTGAGCCAGACGGTACCTTCGCCTTTGTCAGCTCCAGCACGGAGGCGATTCTCGGCTACGAACCGGCCGAGCTTCTGGGCGTCGCCTTCTCGAAACTGCTCTCGCCGACCACCGCGCACACAGCCCCTGCGTACCTCGTGAACCCCGAAGGCGCGCACGAGCGGGAGGGCCGCTGCGAAGCCGAGCTGGTGCGTGCTGATGGCGGACTCGCGGTTGTGGAGATCGACAGCGCGCCCGTCTTCGAGAACGGACGGTTTCGCGGGGAGCAGGGAATCGCCCGCGACATCAGCGAGAAGAAACGCATGCAGCGCGAGATCACCCGGCGCCAGCGGCAGGTCCGCCGCTCCCAGAAGCGTGAGGAGCAGCTATCGAGCTACACGGCGACGGTACTTGCCGCCCAGGAGGACGAGCGCAAGCGCATCGCCCGCGACCTGCACGACGACACCGCACAGGCTCTGATCGCGCTCTCCCGCCGCATCGAGGCCTTGCGCGAGCATCTGCACGCCTCCCCGGAAACCGCCGAGCCGTTGATCGACGACCTCAAAGAACTCACCGACCAGACGATCTCGAGCGTCCGCCGGTTCAGCCGCGACCTTCGGCCCTCCCTGCTCGACGACCTGGGCCTCGTTGCCGCTCTGGAGTGGCTCGTCGCGGAGAACGCCCGTCGCCACAAGATCACCACCCGCATGAAGGTACACGGCCAGGAGCGGCGGCTGCCATCGGAGGTCGAACTCACCTGCTTCCGCATCGCGCAGGAAGCCCTCAACAACACCGCGAAGCACGCCGAAGCCACCGGCGCTGCCGTTGAGCTGTACTTCGGGCCGAACGGCTGCCGCCTCAGCGTCTCCGACAACGGGCGCGGATTCCAGTCCGGCGCCGTCGGACCCGACCTCGCGCACGCCGGGCGGATGGGCGTGATGGGCATGCACGAGCGCGCCGGGCTCCTCGGCGGCACCCTCACCGTCCGTGGCACGCCCGGCGAAGGCACGAAGGTCACGGCCACCATCCCGCTCGGCGACGGGTAATCCTGCTTCCCGGTGCGGCTCGGGCTGCACGCACCTTGTCCGGAAACACAGTCGGGGCGTTCTATAGTACGCCCCCGCGACAGGTGCACGCCCCACCAGAATCGACCGCTACGACGAAACAAGTGGCTCTTTCTCCAGGGTTTCCGCTAGGATTTACCCGGGAGAGGAGACAGCGTGGTACGACTACTTGGGAACTTCTGGGTCACTTCTGGGAACAGACTAACACACGTCTGGGATGCCAGCGCCTACCTGATCGCCGGCGACGAGCCGACCCTCATCGACTGCGGCAGCACCGAGGGATATCCAGCACTAAAGCGTGACCTGAAGAGTTTCGGCTACGAGCCGAAGGATATCAAGAGAGTGATCGGGACCCATGGCCACTGGGACCACCTCTCAGCGGTGGCCGAGTTACAAGCGGAAAGCGACGCCCAACTGTACATACACGAGGCGGATCGGCAGCAGGTGGAGACGGGCGAGCCCACGCTCACCGCCTCGTACCTCTACAACAAGCCGTTCCCGCCCGCCCGCGTCGATGGCCTTCTGGCACACGGAGATGTGTTGGACATCAACGGCTACGCGTTCGAGGTGCATCACACGCCTGGCCACTCACCGGGCAGCGTATCCTTGCGTACCGAGTTTCACGGCTTGAAGCTGCTGATCGCCGCGGACACGATCTGGGGTGGCTACCATCCGCGGATCCGCTCCAGTCTGGAGGACTGGGAGAAGTCCCTGGATCAACTGCTGGAGCTCGAATTCGACGTGATGACCACCGGTCACTGCCCTCCCGCGCTGATCTTCGACGCGAAGAGGCATGTGTACGAAGCGCGTCAACAGCTTGGGGTCTACTGGAATCCCTGGTTCAAGCCGTTCCATTCTTCCTTTCGCTATTAGCGCCTGTCTGCCCCTGGTCCGAAGTCTCGGTAGCCGGCAGCCCCACCCAGACGGGGATCTCCTCCAGCGTCCGGAGGCCCAGCCGGTTCTAAAGCGCAGCCGAATCACCGCGCGAGGCGCATTGTAAATGAATCCACGGAGGGAAAGTCGATTCCCCGGTAGCCAAAGCCCCGACCTGCACACCATGGGGCACACCAGACAAACGCCGCCGGGTCCGTCGGTCGGCGGCTGAGTTTCCACGCACGTTCCTTTGGTGCACAGGGCTCAGGCTGGCCTGGGGATTGCTTCTCAAACGGATCGCACATGAAGCAGGGCTGCGGGAGGTGCTATGAAGCGGAGAGGCCACGCGGATCCCGAGGGAGACGCTACTCGGTCACGGCGGGTCGCGAAGGAGCTCGCCGGACCCCGCAGCGTCGCCGGGAAGATCAACGCCGAGGTTGCCACGCTGCTGGGCTGGGGGCC
>JACDAU010000311.1 GCA_013695265.1 Chloroflexia bacterium | reverse complement strand
CGCACTTACGGGGGAAGCGACCGAGCGGTGTGGCGCCCTCCGACGAGAGATAGCGGCCCGCGCTATGTCCCCGGCCCTCTGGCCCGTAGTTGCTCTTCGAGGCGCTGCGCCGTGCTCGACATCGGATCACCGCTTCGTGGTGCGCGATTGTGCTTCAGGCAGGCGTGGTTGGTATGCGCTTCAACGGTATGTTGTTGCCTGGGCGAGAACGCTTCCAAATGGGTGTTGCGGTTCCTTAGCACCCATGCAAATACGTCGGCATCTGCCTCCTGCGTGTTCGTCCGCCGCCCCCGTTCCCAACGAACTACCGTTATGCTTCCTGGACTTTTATCTGACTTCCAAGGTGAGCGATTGCGTGTACTATGAGTCGGTGCACTACGCTATTACAAAGACTTCGCGCGCGACAAAAGGAGCGGTCAGCCGATGATCCATACGATGGTTTGCAAGCAGAATGGGCACGTTCGCGAGGAGGTCGACCGTGCGGAGATCGGGCAGCTACTGGCGGAGAAGGAAGACATCATCTGGCTCGATCTGGAGCAGCCTACAGCAGATGAGCGCCGTCTGCTAACCGAGGAGTTTGACTTCCATCCACTCGCCGTCGAGGATGCCACGAACAAGAATCAGCGCCCGAAGATCGACTCCTACGGGGACTCCTACTTCCTCGTGTTCTACGATGTTGACTTTTCCGAGAACGACCAACGCATCGACGAGCATGAGTTGCACGTCTTCCTTGGCCCGAACTACCTGCTCACCATTCACGACGAGCCCATCACAGAGATCAATGAGGTCGCGGAGCGGTACCATCGCGACTTGCGCCAGATCGAACGCGGAGTGGGGGTACTCCTGTACGCATTGCTCGACACCATCGTGGACCATTACTTTGCCGTCGCGGACCGGGTGGGCGAACGGGTTGCCGACCTGGAGTCCAGCATTTTCAGTGAACCGAACAGAGCAAGCCTGGAGGACATCTTCAGACTCAGAAAGGAACTCTTAGATCTCCGGCGAGCGGTTGCGCCGGAGCGGGACGTCGTCTCCGCGCTTGCGCGCCGCGACCTGCCAGTTGTGGGAGAGGCTGCCGCCCCCTATTTTCAGGATGTGTACGACCATGTGATCCGCGTGACCGACCAGATCGACTCGTACCGTGAGCTACTGAGTGGCGTGCTCGAAGCGTATCTCACCATGGGAGCGGGCCGACAAGCCGAGGCATCGAACGAACTAAACAAGACAGTGCGGGCACTGACGTCGTGGTCGATCATTCTCATGAGCGTTACGCTTATCGCAGGCATCTACGGGATGAACTTCAACCCCGATGCGTCGGCCTGGAACATGCCCGAACTGAACGCGACGTTTGGCTATCCCGGCGCCCTGCTCGCGATGTTACTCGTGGCCGCAGTGCTCGCTGCTCTCTTCCGTCGCAAAAAGTGGCTGTAGGGCCCTCCGCGCCTTCAGCCGTGTACGATGGAGCGAGCAGGAACACCGCTCCGACGCCTGCCAGCGCTGCGGTCAGTATGCCAGTGTACGACGAATCCGAGCTCACGACTTTGCAAAGGTTTCGATGGAATCCGGCTGTGCCCTGCGCGGTATGGCTTCATCTCGGGCCTTCATGCGGTCGTAGTTCATACGGAAGAGCGCGATTACCCCCTCTGCGACATCGGACCCATCCATCTCCCGCCGCACCCAGCCCGACTTGGGCAGGGGTGGATGCACCGAGGCTTTCCCGTCTGCTATGAGCTGGTCGCGAACCTTTACTGGGAACGGTAGATCCGCGCAGCTGCCGCCGTGCAAGTGGCCGAGCTCCATCCGGCCGTAGTTGAACTGCAATCCATCCCTGCCGGTGTCACCGATGGTGACTCCTGGCCAGCGTTTGACCTCGCGCTCAATCAACATAATCAACTCATCGCTCATTTGGATTCTCCTTGTATGTTATGCACTACCCGCAGTGTTGGTGCCCGCCGCACTTGCTTTAGTGAGATTTCGTGAGCGATCCCGGTATCGCACGCGCTGCTCAGTCCATGCAATCAGCGACATTGATCACCGAACGACCACTGGCTACTCCAGACGAACTTCTCACTCCGACCAGTATATTCGGATACAGTCAGCTACCATATCGACCAATGAGACAGGATCAACCTGGACTTTAGTACAACACTGGTCTATACAACTGGTCGCAGAAATGTGGAGACGGACGGCCGTAATGGGAACGTCCTTCGTCCTAAGTTGAGGTCGCGCGTTTCTTTCTTCGACGTCACGCCTTCCGTTGCTCCTCGCTAGCGCGCGCGTGATTCGGATGCGGCGCGAGCGGCTGATGTGCGGAGTGTCCACAGTACGGGCACAGATTCCACGTCGGGCGGATCGGGCGCTTGCACATGTCGCAGGGGTGCTTCACCTCCAGACCGCAGTTCGGGCAGAGTCGGTAATCAAGTTGCAACCGCGCCTGGCAGCGGAAACACAGTTCGCCGGAGCTGGCGTCAAGTAACGCCGCCCGTTCACGGAAACCTTGATGATACTCTTCGGAGAGCGAGAAACGCGGACGCAGGAGTATATAGACCGCCCAGCCGACGACGAACGTGCTAGAGACGAGCACGGTGGAAAGCAGGATCACGGGAAAGCTCGTCGAACGGCTCTGAGCATCGCGGTACACCCAGAGCACGAGCGCGAGCCAGAGCATCGCGAGGAACGCGCCCGAGAGCGCGACGCCTACGCGCACGAGCTCGTACACCGGCTCACTCACTGAAGCAGTGCGATCCGCTAAATCCGCTCGTAGCGCTCAACAGGTAGCACGAACACCGTCGCCCCCCCGACATCTACTTCCACGGGTCCGGTCGGCAAGTACTCTCCCGATTCAATCGCTGGGATACTCGGGCTCATCAACCGGGTACGCGTGCGGCATGTTTGCGAAATCAGGCCGAACAGTCGATTCAGCCGGTCTTCCTCAACGCCAACAAAGACGGTCGCGTTCCCCTCACGGAGAAAGCCACCTTTGGAATTGACCAGGGTCGCACCAAACTCCTCTCGGTTTAGCGCGTCGAGTAGCGCGTTTGTATCACGGCTGCTAATGATTGCAATCAGAAGTTTCATTGGGAACTCACTCGCTCCTGGAACCACGCCACATGCCTCATGATGCACCTCCTCTGACTATCACCGCAATGCGTGAAAGGACGATCTCCAGTATATCTGCTCGCACCGCCTCGAACGGTCGGTCCGCGTCCACCGTCACCACACGCCCTGGACACGCACGTGCCAACCGCTTATACGCCTCCCGTACCCGTTGGTGGAACGCGAGTTCACGTGCATCGAACCGGTTCCAACCCTCCTGCGCACCCTCCGTTCCCGCCATAGCCCGTCGGCGTAGTCCTACGACTGGATCAAGGTCCAGATAGATGGTCAGGTCCGGCTCCAAACCGTCCGTAGCGATTGCTATCGCGGCCTCAATGACCGCCTCGGCCACGCCGTCACCGCCTCCTTGATACGCGCGCGACGAGTCCGCATACCGGACGCAGAGAACGCTGCGCCCTTCCGCAATCGCCGGCCGCAGAACCTCTCGCACATGTTGCGCTCTCGCAGCGGAGAGTAGCAGGAGTTGAGTCACAGGGTCAAGCGCCGGCCCGCCGAAGCCGAGCAGGATGTCACGCACCCGCTCGCCCAGCTCCGTACCCCCAGGCTCGCGCGTCAGAAGTATTGGGACGTACGCCGAGAGTACGGTGCCGAGGGCATCTCCTTGGCTCGTCTTGCCGCTGCCTTCGGGGCCCTCAAGCGTCACGAACATTGATACACACCGAAACTTGTTCGCCGCAACCTAATCGGCGGCGAAGAGTGTTACGTGCCGGTACGGTTCCTTACCCGCACTCTTGGACGTCACGTTATACCGCTCCGCGATCTGGTGCTGCATCCGTCTAATATTGTGCACCTGGGGGGTGAGTTGTACAGCGGGTGCGCCATTCATCACCCGATGCGCCGCCTCCTCAGCTTCATACTGAGCGGAAAGAAGTGGGTCCACCGGGATGGGCACGTGATACACACTGCCGAGCAGCCGCTCGATGTGGCTTGTGGAGTTCGCCCGTAGGACGTACACCGGCTTCCCGGCGTCCGCCGCATCGCGCACAGCCGGGGGAGCCTTGCGGTAATAATTGTCAACGGTGATAACCATGTCCGAGGCGTTGAGGTCCTTCTCGATGGTGAGCGGCACGTGCATGTGGATCGCCGCCTGCTCCAACTTGTTTCGGCTAACGCCGAAGAGATACACCTTCCGGGGCTGCGGTGCGGCCAACTCCTGCTCCGCGGGCTGCTCCGCCTGCTGCACCTGTGGCGCTCGCTCCGTTTCTGCGGGCTTAGGCGTATGCAATTGAGTCGGTCGACGGTCACGTTCGCGCCGATTCGGGCGTTCGTGCGCATGCACGGCGACGGCGCGCTCCGTATGGACTTCACCCGCAGCGTCACGCCAGCGCTCCTCCGGACGCACTTCATAGCCCCGGAGCAGCGCGTCGACAGTTTCCGCCACGTCCTGGTGAATCGCCACCCGATCCCTATCCTGTATCTCCACGAGTATGTCGAACGTCGGAGGAGCCTTGCGCTCCAGGATACTTTTTTGCGTCCCGCGCCGCTTCGCCTCCTCGTCGCCGAGCGTAACTGACTGGATTCCGCCGACGAGGTCTGACAGCGTCGGGTTCATCATGAGATTTTCCAACGCGTTCCCGTGGGCGGTGCCAATAAGCTGTACGCCCCGCTCTGCGATGGTGCGTGCCGCAGAGGCCTCGAGCTCCGTCCCGATCTCGTCGATCACGATCACCTCGGGCATGTGATTCTCCACCGCCTCGATCATCACGCCATGTTGCAGGCTTGGGGTCGGCACCTGCATACGGCGAGCTCGACCGATTGCCGGGTGTGGGATGTCCCCATCGCCCGCGATCTCGTTCGAGGTGTCCACGATGATGACACGCCTGCGCATCTCCTCGGAGAGCACACGCCCCACTTCGCGGAGCATAGTGGTCTTCCCGACACCAGGTCGGCCGAGAATCAGAATGCTCTTGCCTGATTCGACCAGATCCTGAATGATACTGATCGTACCCGTGACCGCCCGGCCGACTCGGCACGTAATTCCGATCACTTCGTGCTTGCGGTTACGAATCGCACTGATCCGGTGCAGCGTGCGTTCGATGCCGGCACGGTTGTCATCACCGAAGTTACCAATACGCGCGGTGACGTATTGCAAGTCCTCGTGCGTCACCTCGTTCTCGCTAAGGGTGACCTCACGCTCCGGGAAGCGAGCCTCCGGCAGGCGACCGAGGTCCAGCACGATCTCAAGTAAATCGGAAAGGCTGTCCATCTCTCGAAGCGGCAGGACGACACGCGGGGGTATCGAAGCGAGCAGCGCCTCGAGGTCATCGGTGATCATCTCTTCGATAATTGGGTGCCGGTCCATTCTTTGTGCCACAATATTCACTACCCTTTACCAATTATACCAGTCGGCGTTTTGGCCTGATTCCGCGTTATCGGTTTGCGAGAGCCCTGTCATACCTGTCCGCAGACCAGAGGGCGCCCGCTCCACGCCCGGCGAAGGGAGGGCGTCTGTGACGGAACTGAGTACCGACGTGTACAGGACCAGGCGCACCTGCGAATGGGCCACGACGAAACCGCGGTCCAGCAGCAGACTCTCAAGGTCTGCCTGGTGGTCGCGCACAACGCAGTAGACCGTGTTTACCTTGGCCCGAGCGGCCACCCCTATCGCGTGCTCCGTACCATCGGACAGTGAGCCGCGATGCTCTGGCTCGTAATGGAAGCGAAGCGCGGCGTTGTGCCGGCCGTAATGCAGCTCAAGATGCACGACCGCGTTCCCGTTGTTTCGCAAAATCCACTCCTGAAACGGCCTTCGACGCAGCCTTCTGCCACGCCACCATGAAGCGGGGCTGAGGCCTTCCGCCCGTTGCACAGAGAGTGGTTCTGTTCGGCTATATAATTTCCACGCATCCCACACATCATTGCTGCGCAAAAGCTCGAAACTGGCTGGGCGGTATTGCGGTTCGGCGGATACCGTGCGCGCGAGGATTCGTTCCCGCGTAGCAATCGTAAAACCTAACTTGTGGAGCATTCCGGCGCACGTGCTTCCCTCTTCCGGCCGGGCGACCACGCGAAGCCGACCATATCCTGCAGCCCGCAGACAGGTGCGCTCGACCAGACGTTCCCACGCCGCCAGCGCCTCAGCGTCCTCGTGCGAGTATCCAGTCAAAGCAATGAGGCGTACATCCTCGCCGCGGCGGGGCGAGTCATACAGGCAGCCAGCGATGAGGCGCATCCTGTTCGTGTACACGAGGCCATTGGCACCGAGACGTGCTGGTCCGAGTGCAGAACGGGCGGCGAAATGTGCGGGCGCAAAGCCCCGGACGATGCTGTCGGGCAGATCCAGCAACGCAATCTGCTGCTGGCGCTTTGTAGCGAGTATGTCGGTCAGCCGAAATGGCCGAATCAATGCCCCTCCGATCAGCGCCGAAACGCTGGGGCTGTAGGCTACTGCTACTTCAGTCTAGCCCATACCACGGCGTACTTGCAACGAGTTGCCGCGTATCATCCGGGCGCGGCAGCGTGAACCAGAAGCGCGCTCCATCGCCTGAATCGGCCGCCAGCCCGAGCTCCCCGCCATGGAGCTCGATTATTCCTCGACAGATCGCGAGCCCAAGTCCCACACCAGGCACTGCATCATCGAGTGCGCTGCCCCCGCGGTGGAACTTATCGAAGATATGCAGTCGGTCTTCGTCGCTGACCCCCGCGCCGACGTCGGACACGGAGAAGCGAACTCTCTCCGCCTCCGCGCCTGTCCACAGATGCACCTCCGCCCCAGCGGGAGAGTACTTGAGCGCATTGTCGAGTAGGTTAAGCAGGACGATCTCGATCCCACGACGATCCGCAAGCACGGATACGAGCTCGGCGTCCGCGTCCACCCGCACCGAGATGTCTCGCGCCACTGCTTCAGACCGGACCGCGAGCGCCACGGTTTTCAGCAATTCACCGGCATCCACTACTTCGGGCTCCATGGTTAGGCGTCCATCTTCAAGCGCCGAAACGGTGATGATGCTATCGACAATCTTCAGGACTCGGTCCGTCTGCTGCGAGACGATCTTGAGTTGCTGGAGCTGCCGCGGTTTGAGGACCGACTCTGCGGTCTCAAGCAGCAGCTCAGTGTAGCCCTTGATCGCCGCCATTGGAGTCCGCAGCTCATGGGATGCCGACCGTATGACCGTCGATTTAATCTCGTCGAGCTGTCGCAGTTTCGCAACGGTCTCCTGCTCGCTGCGCAGCAAGCGGCTATTCTCGATCGCTATGGCGGTCTGGTGGCTGATGCGTTCCGCGAGGAACAGTTGGTCTGCTGTTGCAACGTGTTGCACCCGCTTGCCCGCTATCAGCGCACCGAGCTCATTCCCGTTTGCTCGCATCGGCACGACGAGCACCGAAACTATGCAGTCGGCGGTGAGTCGGGGGTAGAGGGAACCAAGGCCGGAGTCGACGGCCAACTCGTCTACGACCAGCGACTGCGGCGGGGTGGCGAAGTCCGAATCGGGGAACTGCACACCGCTTTGCAATCCCGCGTTAGTCGTGCCCGACGCCGCCTGAATCATCGCGCCCCCATCGGTACGGGGCCCCAAGATGACTACAACGTCGTAGTCCAGCACACTTAGCGCGCGCTCCGTCACGCGTTGCAGCCCCTCCTTGAGGCCCAGCACGAAAGAGACATCTTTGCTGATTGAATAGAGCGCGTCTGTCTCGGCCTGCGTGCGCCGCACTTGGTCTGCGAGGCGCGCGCTCTCCAGAGACATAACCGACTGATCGGCGAGCGCAAGGATCGCCATCTCCTCTTCTTCACCGATCTGGACAGATGGGCGCAAGCTATGAACGACGAGCACTCCGACGATGATATCCGCCGAAAGCAGCGGGGCGGCGATACTTGCGCAATTGCCACCGGAGACCTGTACGCGGCGCGTCCGCAATACGTGTTCATAGAGGCCAGTCGCCGGCATCACAGCGCTGTCACCGGATCGCATAAAAACGCCACGCGCCGACCGTAGAAACAGCTCGGCATGGTTGCTCCCGGTCAGCCGTTTCGCGTGCTGCATCACGACCTCGCCGAGCTCATCGACGGTGAGGGACCCGCTCGCTTGAACCGCCAGGCTACGCAGTGCCTCGCTCCGATTCAGACGCGCCTGACTCTGGCCCAGGAGCTGCGCATTTGCAACGCCTACCGCGAGCTGGTTCAGCGCCACATCGAGCAGCGCGCGCTCTGACTCCGAGACACTCTGCATCGAGCGACGAGACGCGACCATGAACCCCAACTGCTGGTCGCGTACCATGAGAGGCAACGTCACCTGCCGCCGCGAGCCACCCCATCCGTTACTCGGACTGGGGTGGCCAGCAGACCGGTCGTGCACGAGTTGCGCGAACCAGGGAGTGAACGGAACTTCTCCCGGTGACCGGTCTGCTTGCCTCGCCACATAGGCGCCGGCGACATACAGCCCCTTCTGATCTGGGGTATGCAGCAGAACGGCGACCTCATCGAAATCCAGCGCGGACGCAACGTCCCGCGCCACCGACCGGGCCATCACGTCTGGGTCAACCGAGCCAGTCAGGGCATCCCGGAGGCGCTCCGCCAGTTGCATCGCGACATGACCGGATGTTGCGCGCGACAGGGAGACGCGCACGCCCGCCCATGCCCCCGCACCCGCGATTAGAAACGCGCCAACTCGAACTGTGGAGACAGCGACTGCGTCCTGGCTTCCATTCCAGGCTAGCAGTAGACCCACGCAGGCTCCCGGCAGAATGGACAATAGGAGCCAACCAGCCAACTCATCCCCTTTGTGATACAACCGGACGAGGCAAACGGCCAACAGCGATTGCATCGCCAGCAGGCCGGCGTGTTCTCCTGCCCAAACGGGCCGGTCCAGTAGTGTAGCCACCCAGAGAGAAAGGGCAAGCAGGCCCAGCGCCATGACCAGAGCGGCGCCGAACACCGTTATCGCGAGGGCCAGCCGTATCTGTCTATGCCACGGACACCGGGTGGTATCGGCGTACCAGACACCGGCGAGCAACACGGTCGGGTACACCCACATCAGCAGAAGCGGACGGGGGGGGTTCGGCAACCAGTTGGCGTAAGGAAGGAGCTGAATCGCCAGGGAAACGGCGTCGAAGCTGATGGCCAGCGCCGCGAACACGGCGAGAGGCGAAAGCGTCATCCGAAACAACATTAGAGACGCGAACACGGCGACCGCGGCGCTGGCCATCGCAAATGCCGCGAACCCGACGCGAGTACCGGGATAACCAATAACGCGCGCGAGGAGCATTCCCGCCGGGACGCTGAGGGTAATGATTAGCAGCGACCGCCACGCAGCCCGATTCCAGTCGCGATGGACACGCTCACTTGGCGTCGAATAAACCCCAGGAATTGATTGCATGCCTACTCCTGCCGTAACCAAATGAGGGACGCCCCCACTTTCAGGCTATTGTAGAAGCGAATCGACGCATACCCTATGAGTAATAGGTCCTACGCGTCACTGGTATGAATCGGTACGAGGGCGCAGTCGTCGGGATCGCCGGCAAGCTTGTCGAGCGCGTGCGTGAGTACCGGAAGTACAATGCCCAGCGACTCACGCACTCCCTTTGGACTACCCGGCAGGTTCACGATCAGAGTCCGCGAGCGCACCCCGACCACCGCACGAGAGAGCATCGCCATGGGAGTATGCCGCAGTCCCTCCGCGCGCATCGCCTCTGCGATTCCCGGCACCTCATACTCGATTACCGCCCGTGTGGCTTCTGGCGTCACGTCCCGTGGAGCGAGTCCCGTCCCGCCGGTCGTAAGCAGGAGATCCACATCCGGCTGGTCGGCGAACTTCCGCAGCCGCTCGGCGATAAGTAGCTTCTCGTCCGGCAACACCTCGTAAGCGACGACCTGGATCGGAAGGCCCCGCAATAGCCCCCGAATCGTCATGGCGCTGGTATCCTCGGGCCGTTCCCCAGCAGCGCCACGATCGCTGAGGGTCAGTAGTGCCGCGTGGTACCTCATGAACTGCCGTCCTGCTGGTTCCCCGAATAGGGCCCTCGGGCCTCCGGGGGCAGCAGCGCGGCTATGCGGCGCATGACCAGATCGGTCGCAGCCTGCGGACTACCAGCGGCCGCTATCTCCTTGTGGGGGATGGGGGTTCCCACCGTCATCGTGACCTGCGGCCGAAGGTGCGGCCTATTCCCGCGCAGAATACTCGCGGTGCCGGTGAACGCGACCGGCAGGACGGGCGCCTGACTACGGAGCGCTATCATCCCGGCGCCCGCCTTGCCGGTTCCTAGACTCCCTTCACGCACACGGGTACCTTCCGGAAAGATGCCAAACGGAATGCCCTGTTGCAGGCGCTCCGCCGCGGCGCGAAGTGCCTTGCGGTCCATCCCATCACGACGCACCGGGATTGCATCGCCCCAGCGCCAGAACCAGTGCGACCCGCGAAAATACAGGCTGTCCTTCGCCATGATGCTTGGTCTGCGTGGGAGCACAGCCATGAGGATCGGTATATCGAGCATGCTCTTGTGGTTCGCCGCCGCTATGAAGGGTCCCGTGTGTGGCGTGTTCTCCAGCCCCGCCACGGTGAAATCAGCCAGGAGGGGTATGATCAGCCGCCGCACAACCATGCGGGCCACTTTAAATGAGCGCTGCTCATGGCTCATGCTGCTTCCATCCGGGCCTCGATCTCCAGCAGCACCGCATCCACGTCTTTTCCCGTGGTATCAATTAAGATCGCGTCTACTGGCACGCTCAGGGGGGAACTCGTCCGTTCGGTGTCCAGCTTATCCCGCCGCTGCAGCTCGGCCAAGACTCGTTCATACGGAAATGCCGGATCCTTCAAAAGCCGCTCCCGGTGACGGCGCATGGTTCGCTCCTCGATCGTTGCATCGAGATATACTTTGAGGTCCGCGTCTGGCAGCACGACGGTCCCGATGTCGCGCCCGACCAGCACGCTGGGGTTCGCACGGGCGATCTCACGCTGCCGCTGCAGAAGTTGCGCGCGTACTTGCGGGTGTGCCGACACTTCTGAGACAATCTGCTCCACTTCTGGAGACCGGAGCGCCTCTGTAACGTCCTCGCCACAGAGCAGTACGCGGTACATGTACCCTGACTCCGGCTCGGCGCGTCCTATCGCCACGTCCAGATCGCGCGCCACAATGCTTAGGCTGATCGCGTCCGCAGAGGCGAGGCCCTGCCGCACCGCGGCGAGGCTGACGGCACGATAGAGTACGCCCGTGTCCAGAAACAGATAGCTATGCCGGTCTGCGAGCAGCTTGCCGATTGTGCTCTTTCCGACGCCGGCGGGTCCATCGAGGGCTATGGTTCGTGGCGGCCTCACGGTCGGACTTCCTGGTTCAGTCCGGCCGCCCGGCGAAGGTTCTCAAGTTCGGACCGCGTCAGCTCCCGGAACTGCCCCGGACGCAGGTCACCAAGCTGGAGCGGACCGAGGCCGATTCGAACGAGGCGGACGATGGTGAAGCCCAGTGCCTCCAGGGTTCGCCGCACCTGGCGGTTCCGGCCCTCGCCGAGCGTCAGGATCACGGTCGAGCTCTTGGATGCACTGTTTAGCAGCCTCGCAGCGATGGGGATGCTCGGCCCGTCCTCCAGCGGCACGCCCGCGCGCAAGCGAGCGAGGTCACTCGGCGCAAAAAGACCCTCCACCTCGACCTCATACGACTTGTGTATCCCGAAGCGCGGGTGCATCATACGCTCCGCAAGCGCGCCATCATTCGTCAACAGCAACAATCCCTCGGACTCGCGGTCCAGTCGCCCGACAGGGTACAGCCGGTCCGACCCGGCCACGAGGTCCACTACCGTTGTGCGGCCCATCTCATCCTGCGCGGTGCTGAGAATCAGGGCTGGCTTGTTCAGGAGGACGTAGCGGTGGACAGTCGTAGCGCTGATCCGGCGTCCGTCAACGACGATCTCGTCCTCCGGCAAGGCAACGGTGCCCGGCGTCGTGACGGTCCGACCATTTACCTGGACCCGTCCTTCCTCGATAAGCCGCTCGCTCGCGCGCAACGAGGCTACACCGGCATGGGCCATGATCTTGTGCAGGCGAACCGGCTGCGTCACGGGCTAACCGCCTCGACCGACGGTATATCGAGCGGCTCCGTGCCGAGCCAGTACCGACTGGCACCGGCGCCGGCATTGAAAAGTGTCAGGTCGGTGTTCCACTTCTCGACCGCCGCGAAGACAGATGGTTGTAGCGCTGCGGTGCCAACAGGAGCGTCGAACATATACGGGGTCACCGGCAGCCACTCATAGCGGTCGAACCCCCAGTCGAAAAGCATACGCGCATCGGCAAAACGATCCGTCGCGCCCAGCATCACGGCGATCAGTGACGCATCGCCGCGTCGCACGGATGCGACTAATGCCTCCCCCGCTTGGGGCGTCGTGCCGGTCTTGAGCCCGTTCGCGCCACGGTACGAGCGCAGTAACTCGTTGGTGGTCCGCACCGGGTGATACACCGGGTGATACACCGGGGAGCGCTCTCGCCCGATAGGTATGTATCCGGTGAGCCGATACTGCGCCGTCGCGACGATGCCCGCCAGCAACGAATCGGCGAGCACCTCGCGACCTAGAATGGCGAGG
>JACDAU010000303.1 GCA_013695265.1 Chloroflexia bacterium | reverse complement strand
GTCGTGTCCGGCGTGTACGTTCGCGGGCCTGACTCAGCCGCCCATGCGGTCGAACTCCCGTTGGATCACGCCGTAGCACTCGCACGAGGCGGCCTCCAGCCCCGCCTGGTCGGTCACTGCGATCCGGCCGCGCTTGTAGCATATCATACGCAATCCGGTTGAACCCTGCCGCATGTCATCCCGAACGCAGTGAGGGATCCGTCACCCCGCACCACGGATTCCTCGCAGGCTCGGAATGACAAATGAGCTGCTATTCAGCCAAATTTCATATCACACTTGGCGGGGACAGCGGTGCGCCGCGTGATTCTGCCAGCGTGCCCTCTTGGAGCGGTCGGCATTTCTCACGGCTCCGGCATCCGATCAACTCACATGTTGGAGTAGTGGGCCGCGATCAACCATACGCCGCTGCACCCCGGAGGCGACCTTGTTCAAACGCGAGTTCTCTCCCGATGAGGAGTACCGGTTCAACTTCGCGCGTAACTGCTTTATTCAGGCGCGGTACCTGCCGGTGCTCCTGCTCGCGGTCGCCTCGGTGAGCGCGTTTTTACTCGGCCTCTTTCTGCTCGGCCAGAACGAAATTTCCGTGGGGGAGATCGTCGCGTACATCGGGCTCATCGGCCTGGTCGCGCTGGGTTTTCGGCGCATCGCCCGCCTCTCCTCACAGCGAGCACAGCGCTCCCTGACTCGCGTGAACTTAAACGTGCAGGTGGCAATTAACGGAATCGCCGTCGCGAAAAACTTCCGACAAAAGGCGGCGATGAACGGCGGCTTCCGCGGCGTCAACCAGCAGTACTACCAGGTGAGCGTGCGGCAGGGGTTCGTGTTCAACGGCATCTTCCCGATCCTGATCACGATCACAAACCTCGGCACCACAATCGAGGTGCACTTTGGGGGCTTGGAGGTGATGGGCGGTTTGGTGTCGGCCGGCGACTGGTTCCTGTTCGTCCAGAGCATCGCCGTCTTCTGATGTCCGCTTGCCAGCATCGCGAGTTTCTGGAGCCAGTTCCAAAGGAGTCCAGGTGAGGCGGGGACGTGCCATCGGCTCGAAGCGCACTCTTCGCGATACTTCGAACGCATCCGCAAGCCCGCACCATAGACACTGCATGGGGTAGCCTAGACCATGCGCTCGCTCATTCCGGTTCGCCTGCTATTTTGGTGCGTTGTGTTCGCGATTGCCGCCTACTTCGCTGTACGCTTCCCTGATACGCCCGGCACGACGACCGGTTCCCTCGTGTCCACGGTGGCTATCGCGCTGCCGGCGCTCCTCGCGTTCGTTCAGCGGTTTGGCGCTCGGCGGGCGATCCCTGTCCTCGTCGCCCTTTCACTCCTGGGGTTTACCGTGGAGTTAACGGGCGTGGTGACGGGCTTTCCGTACGGCGAATTTTCGTATGGGCCGAAGCTTGGACCGCGCATTGGCGGGCTCGTGCCGTGGGTTCTGCCGCTATCGTGGGCGCCACTGGTCCTCGGCGCAGTCGCGGCCACCGAGCCCCGTGCACAACCTTTTTCGCGCCGTCGAGCGGTCGGCTGGGGGCTAGCAGCGTCGCTCCTGCTAGTCGCATTCGATGGCGTGCTCGATCCCGGCGCCGCCCATCTCAGCTTCTGGATATGGCCGACGGGCGGCCCATACTATGGAGTGCCGCTGAGCAACTACGCGGGCTGGTTGCTGTCGAGCCTCGCGGCCACTGCATTGCTCCTGCGGCTTGCCCCATGGGAGCGGACTCTACCCCGCGTCGCTATGTTTGACAGCGCGTTGATCGCGCTCGCATTCTGGAGCACAGTGGCCGCAGTCTCGGGACTGGCCGTGCCGACCGTGCTGGGTGTGGCGCTATTCGTTTTCCTGGTCTGGCGACGGGGAGTGCTTCAGCCGACCCTGTCAGTGAAGACGACGAGACGGCGGTCGTAGATGCCGGCGTTTCGATCGAAGAACCCGTCGCAGGTGATGAGGTTGAGGTGTGCGCCCTCCGAGCTGCCGAAAATCTTCGTGAGCGGCGCGTCGTCGTTGTAGTACACCTGCATTTCACGCACGCGGAATCGTATCGTGCTGCCCTGCACGTCGACCACTCTGACCTCATCGCCGATACGAATCTTGTTCAACTGCCAGAACACTGCCGGACCAGACTCCGAGTCCAGGTGTCCGGCGATCACGGCGTTCCCTTGCTCACCTGGCTTCGGCCCCAACTCGTACCACCCGACATTCCACCACCCTTCCGGCGCCTGCATCGCACGATCTGCGGTCAGACCCACGTACTCGACCGGCGCGTCCACCTGGATTGCCGGCGTGTCTATAACGAAACGAAGAGGATCTGTGGCGCTCCCCAGCGCGGCTCCGATCCCGGGAACAGGTGTGTTCACCGGCTGCGGCGTGTTCACCGGGCGCGGCGTGTTCACCGGGCGCGGCGTGTTCACCGGCTGCGGCGTGCGCGTTGGGCGTGGTGTGCCGGTTGGGCGCAGTGTGCTGGTTGGGCGCGGCATGTCCGTTGGCCGTGGCGTTGCCGTCGGCGTGTCGGCACGGGCGACCTTCGACCGGCGGGGTATGCTCGCCGCCGGAGCGGCGAACTGAGTCCTACTCGCGGTCGGCGTCGGCGCTACCTGCGTGGCCGTCGCCGCTGGCAAGGTTGGCGGGAGCGACGTCGATAAGGGCGTCGGACGCTGCAGTTCGGCCTGGTGCGTCGGCACGAGTCGGGCCCGCTGTCCTCGGCTGTCGACGTTCGCAGCCCCGGTTCCCAGCACATACCACGCCCCGAGCAAGATTAGACCAAGAGCCAGTACGACCGCCCCGGCTCGTGTGTTTCTCACGGGGTTCTCCTCCGTTTCTCGGAAAGCGTTTTTGCCCGACTTCTGCATGGCCGACACGCCATACCGTGCCCCAAGCAGGAGCAGGCCGAGAGCCAGAAGGACCGACCCGATGTACGTTTTCCTCACGGGTTCTCCCCTGTCATTACCGGAGATCCCTCTCAGGGGTTCCTGGAGATCGCGGCACCGCCATCGCACCCGCTCCACATACTGGAAGCGCGTCGCTCTCTGCCGCGACGGATCCTGTAATCACAGTATGCCTTAAGCGCGTCCCGGCTGCGAATGTTTGCCTCCGGCAGCGCGAGCACAAGGCACGGCCCGAATCGGGGCATTATGATAACCTTCGGATAGTTGCGCACATGCTACACGCGCGACAGGTCATGACTACACAGGAAAAAGGGAGTGGAAATGAAGCGAGTGCGCCACCGCGTCGCGAAGGGCTTGCGCATCACGGCGCTCGCGTTCCTGGTGCTCCTGGCCGTAGCCCTGGTAACCCACCCTGGCAGGGTCGCACTCAAAAGCGGCGCGCTGCTCGTCGAGATCTTTCCCGACGCGCCGGTGTACCCCTTGCGCCTCGTAACGCGGGCGCCTGCGCGGCTCGCGGTGTCCTATACAGTTGCTGACGGCACCACCACCGCGGACGTGTACCGGCCAGCCGGCGATGGACGGCACGGCGCCTTTGTCTTCTACATCGGCATCGGGCCAGAAACGCGCAACCCGAACGTGGTGCGGCTCTCCAAGGCGCTGGCCCGCGCGGGCGTGGTCGTGATGGTCCCCGTTTCACCGGAGCTGTCTCGGTTCCGCGTCGTGCCCGAGGAAAAGGAGGGCGTCATCGCGGCGTTCAAGTACCTCTCCGCGCAAGAGTACGTTGACCCTGACCGAGTCGGCATCATGGGCGTGAGCGCGGGCGGCTCGCTCGTTGCGCTGGGGGCCGCGGATCCGCGCATCGCAAACGATGTGCGGCTGATCGAGCTGTTCGGCAGCTACTACGACGCAAGCTCGGTCGTTGCGGCCATCACCGTGCGGAGCATTGACGTGTCCGGGCAGCGCGTCGCGTGGTCGCCGGATGATGTGCCGATCAAAACGTTCCGTGACATGATCCTCCCCACGCTTCCGGAAGCCGACCGGCCACGGCTCGCGCCGCTCTTCGCGGGCAAGGTGATCCAGATCCCGCCAGGCCTCAGCGCGGAGGGGAGAAGCGTGGCCGAGTTGCTCATAAACCGTGATCCCGCTCGGGTGCCGGCGCTGCTCGCGGCGTTGCCGGCCACGACGAAGCGCACACTTCAGGCGATTTCGCCAAGCGCCGAGATCGACGGGTTGCGCACGGAGCTGTTCCTATTGCACGATGTGGATGACGCCATTATTCCGCACACTGAATCGCGGGCGTTCTACCGAGCCGCCACGCAATCCCGCGATCGGCACCTGACGGAGGTGCAGATGTTCCGTCACGTGGAACCGACGGGCATCGAGAACCCACTAGTGCTTACCCGGGAGGGTTTGAAGCTGTACCGACACATGTTCCAGATTCTCCTCCGCCTGACTTAGCTCCGCCTTCGGTCTATAATGAGGCCGACGAAGGAGCAAGCACTTTGCGAGGAGGACCGGGTGACCGAGGGAAAGATACTTGTTGTCGACGACAACGCGACCGGGCGGGAACTCCTGCGCGATACAATCGAGCTCGAGGGCGACTTTGAGATCCTTACAGCTGCGAATGGCGTGGAGGCTCTACAGGTGGCAAACGCCGAGAAGCCGAACCTCATCCTGATGGACCTGCACATGCCGCTCATGGACGGCTACCAGACGACGGAGAACCTTAAGAGTAATCCCGACACCACCGATATCCCGGTCATTGCGCTCACCGCGTCCCACGTGATGAGCGAGGATCACAAGCGCGCGTTGCAGGTCGGTTGCGTGGACTACCTCCAAAAGCCGGTGGCTCGGGTGCTGCTGCTGCAAAAGGTGAGGCACTACATCAAACAATGACGCAAGCCAGTCATCTCCCAACATGGGGAGGAGGGTCAGGGCCGTGTCTCGCCTGACTGTAGCGCTCGCTCGCTATGAACCTCTCGGAAATTCCCGGGGACCTCTCCACGCCGGGTCCTCGCACATCCGCAATCAGACATTCTATCACCCGCTCCACGCTCATGCTTGCGGGAGGCGGGCGCCCCAGCCACAACTGTGGACTTCGTCATGATGCGCAGCAAGTATCCCAACCGCTGCCATGGTACGCTCACGCTCACGGAAACACTCGGTGCAGGAGGAGGAAACCATTGCTCGATTCTGGAGCGGACGAAACGGCGGGGCGTGGGTATCTGGCAGTACCTGAGAGCGGGCGCGGGCCGGGCGTGCTGGTGCTGCACGCGTGGTGGGGGCTGACTCCGTTCTTCCGGGGCTTGTGCGACCGACTGGCTGGCGAGGGCTTCGTCGCGCTGGCGCCCGACCTGTACGGCGGACCGACGGCTGCAACGGTCGAGGACGCGGAACGTCTCATGGGAGAGCAGGAGTTCCCTCAGATGCACCGACGCGCCACGCTCGCGGTCGACCGCTTGCAGGAGCATTCCGCCGTCGCGGGAGACAAACTGGGCGTGATTGGCTTCTCGATGGGGGCCGCCTGGGCGGTGACGCTATCGACGGAGATGCCGGACGCGGTTGCCGCGGTCGTCCTGTACTATGGCGCGGCGGGGGGCGACTTCAATGCCGCACACGCAAGCTACCAGGGACACTTCGCCGAGGTGGACGAATGGGAACCCCGTGAGGGCGTCCGTGAAATGGAAGCCGACATGAGGGCCGCAGGACGCGAGGTGACGATTCACCTGTATCCCGAAGCCGGCCACTGGTTCTTCGAGGACAACCACCCCGAGAGCTACCACGCCGAATCGGCAACGTTGGCCTGGGAGCGCACTGTACGCTTCCTGCGCGGGCAGCTTGCGCCACCACGGGATGGGTAGGGATCCGACGGGATCGGGACAGTTCTCCGCCCCGATGATGCCCGGCTTTACTCCGGTTCGAAGAGCGCGTCGGGGTAGATGAGTCCGGCGTTCCAGTAGATCCAGCCGTGCGCCCCGGCTTCCTCCGCCCCCTTCTTCTGCGCGATGAACTGCGGCAGGCCGAACGGCTGGCCGTACTGGGTGTCCTTGAAGGCGGAAAGATACGGCCGCACAAGAACGCCCGTGCCCTTCAGCCGCTGCTGGGCGCGCTCGACGCTCTGATAGATCACCTCGTACGGGTACGCTGAGGGCTCGTTGTAACCGAACGAGCCGGGGCCGTAGTGGTCCGGGTAGATCATCGGGGAGTAGTAGTCGAGATGCTTCGCGAGCAGCTCCAGGTTCTGCCCCGTGCCCTGTTCCTTGTCGCTGACGATGGTCAGGCCGAACGTATCCGCCGAGATGAATATCTGATGCGGGCGCAATCGGGCCGCCATATAGCCCAGAAATGCATCGATGGTCGGGGGGCGATTCACGCGGGTGCTTGGTTTCTGAAACTTGATGATATCGAAGTCGCCCTCCGTCGGAAAGCGGACATAGTCAAACTGGATCTCATCGATGCCGGATGCGGCGATCTCCGCGCCCAGGTCACCGAAGTACTCCCACACCTTGCGATTATATGGATCCACCCACTTATGCCCCTTCGCGTCGGTCCATACGTTCCCACTTGTCGTGTGCACCGCCAGGTCGGGCCGGGCATCCACCAAAGCTGGATCGCGGAACGTCGTGAAGCGGCCGATGACGTAGATTCCCCGCTTATGCATGTCGGCGACGACATCCTTGAGTTGAAAATCCTCGTAACTCGCACCGCTCTCCTGGGCGAGCGGCACCTTGCTGGTAAAAACTCTCCCATCGTCGTTCTTCACGTTTATCACGATCGCATTCAGCTCAGTATCGTCCATCAGCCCATAGAAGCGCTTACGCACGCTGTCATCGCCGATGCCGGAGACGTACACGCCCTTCGCGACGAACGGTTCCAGCTTCACTGTGCCCACGTTCGGCCCGCGCAGCGGCTGGGACATCTTCTTGAAGCCGGGCGCCATCACCGTGAGATCTTTTACGCCGTTGGGCGTCTTCGCCGTGAACCTGCCGCGCGCGTCGGTGCGGACGTACTCCGTTCCCGCGTAGACAAGTGCATGGGCAACCGGCTTGCCAGAAGCATCGACGACTGTGCCGCTGTGCGCCGCTCCAGTGGAGGGCGCCTTCTCGGCCGTTGGCTCCTCAGTCGGTACGACCGCCTCGGTCGGATTGGCTTCCGCCTGCGTGGGGGTGGGTGCTGGCTGCGTCGGCTCGGTGGTCGTAACGGCGTCGTCGCCAGCGGATGTCGTCGTTTCCGTCGCGATCGGCTCACTCGTCGCAGCCGCGCCTTGCGGAACGTCCGTTGTTTCGGTGCTGGTCGCGGCGGCAGTGGGGTCGCCGGTCCCCTGCGAGGAGACGGTGGTAGCCGCTGGACGGTCCTGCGATCCGCCACACGCGGTAAGAACAATGGCGAGGAGCACGAGTGCGAGAATACGTTGCGCAAAGGACATGAAGATAAGTTCCCTTTCCATACGGCTGCTACAAAGCAAACCCACCCAGCCCGGCTCTGCGGGTTCGGGGACGTGGCATTCTAGCCGTCGCGGGAGGCAGGGTGCAAGCAGCGCCGGGATCGGGCGATATGGCGACCTCGCTCGGCGCTACAGGCACGGAGCTTCCATTTGGCACGAGATGTACTCACACCAACACGACATCAAGCCGGTGAGAGCGTTCATTTGGGGTTCAAATGAACGCCACTACGAGTGTGGGCTCAATCACCCTTGATACCGGTCGGGGCGAGTGCTCAAGCGAACGTGCATGCACGTCAACTACGACCCGACGCTTTGCATCAGGCCGCCGTCCACGAAGTAGGTGCTCCCGGTCACATAGCTCGCCTCATCGGACGCGAGCAGCAGCGCGACGTTCGCGATCTCCTCGGGCTGCCCGGGGCGCCGCATCGGGATGCGCTGCACGGCCTGCCGCGCACTCTCGGGATCCTCCAGCGATTCCTGCGTCATCGGCGTCTGGATCATGCCCGGCGCGATGTTGTTTACGCGCACGCCCTGCGCGGCGACCACGGGCGCAAGGGAGCGGGTAACATTCCGTAAACCGCCCTTTGCCGCGCAGTAGGCCACGCCGGAGCCTGGTATCTCCTCGTGGACCGAGGTGATGTTCACGATTGCGCCGCCGCCGCTGTGGCTCATATCCCTCGCGGCAGCCTGAGCGAGAACCCACGGACTTACCAGGTCGATGTTCAAGACGCGCTGGAAGTCCTCCAATGGGAGTTCCAGGGGGCTTTCCGCGGCCTCGCCCGTGCCCGCGCAGTTCACCAGGATGTTGATGGTCCCGAGCGCCTGCTTCGCCTGGTCGTACAGCGCCAGCGCATTGGATGGGTCCGCCAGGTCAGCCTGCATAGCCTGGGCATCGCTGCCGCCGCTCTTTATCTGCTCGACGGTGTTCTGGGCACCCTCCTGATCGTTACCGTAGTGGACGACAACTGTCGCGCCCTCATCGCCGAACTTGATCGCAATTGCTTGACCAATACCACTATCCGCGCCGGTGACGAGCGCCGTCTTACCTTGTAGTCTTCCCGCCATTGATTCCTCCTCTGCGTCCTGTGCGCTACTTTCACCTTCGCAAAGGCACACCGCGTGCCAAGCGCCTCGACGCCGCACGACGTCGTGCACTGACGACCGTTGGCTTCACGGCCCGCTATGCGCTATTGGGCGCTCCCTCTCTGACGACGGCGTCCAACTTGCGCTCCACGTGGCCGCCCACCTCCTCCCAGACCGTTCTGGGTTCGCCGCGGGATGACGCATACACGACACGAAAGGCCAGGCTCCGGCGATTCTTGCCGAGACTCTTGTCCGCGTAGATGTCGATCAGATGCACGGCGATCAGATCGGGCCCCAGTGTCTCCGCGATTGCCTGCTGCACAGCAGAGAATCCAGTATCTTCCTGGACGAGTACCGAGATGTCGAAGCTTCCCACGTCGCGTCGTGTTGTGCTGGGAG